>NZ_BMOL01000001.1:0-47500 GCF_014647055.1 Deinococcus aerolatus
ATCGACGTGACCGATGGTCCCGATGTTCACGTGCGGCTTGGTGCGCTCAAACGTTCCTTTTGCCATGTTCTCTGCTCCCTCCAAGTGGTGGATTCACACGCAAAATTGCCCCTTTGATCGGGCGTCCCCCGCGCATACCGCAGGGTTCTGATGGTGTGACCCACATTGGGTTGATTCTCGCCAGGGCAGTGTCCCGCCGTGCTGGCACGTTGCGCTGGAGTCCAGACGCACCGAAGAAAGAGGATACAGGATATCCGGGTTCAGGGCAAGTGCTGTCCACAACGCGAAACGACCAGGTTAGCCGGGGGAACTGCAGACAGACGCCAGAATTCCCAGCGCTGCTCGTCACTGAAGATCCCAGTCTGGCTTCAGTGACGCGTGTAAGCCATCACCTGCTTGTCAAAGGCGCCGATCAACATGAAGATGCCCAGCACCGTCCCGACGGGAAAGACCAGCAGGGTAAACACACCGATTACGATGGCCGAGACGCGGCCCCAGTTCCGGCCTTCCAGCAGGGCCCGGCGCGTGTAATACAGCCACAGGATCAGGACCGCCGTGATGGCAAACGACAGCCACAGCACCCACTGAAGCTGATCGGGCGACAGCTGAACGGGCGGCAGCCCTGAAGTTGCTGCCTGTTCGTTGAGCCGCGCCAGCACGTCGGTTAACGTGGGGCCAGTGAAGGGCAGGGTCAGCAGGGAAATGGCGTTGTAAAAAACGCCGATCAGCAGGGGAAGCGTCAGGAACAGCAGGCGCGGGGGGCGCGGGCCCAGCGGCTTCTGTTCGGGGGAAGTGGGAGCAGTCATCACCTCCCAGAGTATCGCGCCGCGCTTTGAAAGGGCGGCAAAAGAGAAAGGCCCGCCAGTGACGGCGGGCCCTGTCTCTTAAAACCGGTTTACTTCTTCATCAGTCCCTGGGCGATGTTGTTCGGCACCTGGGTGTAGTGGTCGAAGAACATGCTGTAGCTGGCGCGGCCCTGGGTCATTGAGCGCATGTCGGTGGCGTACCCGAACATCTCGCTCAGCGGCACAAAGGCCTTGACGATCTGGGCGTTGCCGCGCGCTTCCATGCCCTGAATCTGGCCACGGCGGCTGTTCAGGTCACCGATGATGTCGCCCATGTAGTCCTCGGGCACGGTCACCTCGACGCGCATGACGGGTTCGAGGATCGCAGGAGCGCCCTTCTGGACGGCTTCCTTGAGGGCCATGCTGCCCGCGATCTTGAACGCCATTTCCGAGGAGTCCACTTCGTGGTAGGACCCGTCGTAGATGGTGACCTTCATGTCCACCACCGGGAAGCCCAGCATGGGGCCGCTCTGCATGGCTTCCTCGATCCCCTTCTGGGCCGGGTTGATGTACTCGCGGGGAATGGTGCCGCCCACCACGGCGTTCTCGAAGACGAAGCCGGAACCGGGTTCCAGGGGCTCGGCGCGGATCTTGACGTGGCCGAACTGCCCGCGTCCACCGGACTGACGCACGAACTTGCCTTCCACATCGGTGGCACGGGTGATGGTTTCGCGGTAGGCCACCTGCGGCGCGCCCACGTTCGCCTCCACCTTGTATTCGCGCTTCAGGCGGTCCACCAGGATTTCCAGGTGCAGTTCGCCCATGCCCGAGATGGTGGTCTGGCCGCTTTCCTGGTCAGACTCCACGCGGAAGGTGGGATCCTCTTCGGCCAGCTTCTGCAGACCAATGCCCATCTTTTCCTGGTCGGCCTTGGTCTTGGGCTCGATGGCGAGCTTGATCACAGGCTCCGGAATATCGATGCTCTCCAGCAGCACGGCGTCGTCGCCGTCGCCGATCAGGGTGTTGCCCGTGCCGGAATCCTTGAGGCCAATGACGGCGCCCAGTTCCCCGGCCTTCAGCTCGGTGACTTCTTCACGGCTGTTGGCGTGCATCTTCAGCAGACGGCCCACGCGCTCGCGCTTGTCCTTGGACGCGTTCATCACGTAGCTGCCGGACTGCATGGTGCCCGAGTAGATGCGCACGAAGGTCAGGCGGCCCACGTAGGGATCGGCCATGATCTTGAACGCCAGAGCGGCCAGCTTGCCGTCGGGGTCGGCGGGGAACGCAACAGTTTCCTCGCTGTCTTCCACCTTGCCGACGATGGCCGGAACTTCCAGCGGGTTGGGCAGATAGTCGATCACGGCGTCGAGCAGCAGCTGAACGCCCTTGTTCTTCAGAGCGCTGCCGCACAGCACCGGGAAGATTCTCTGCGCGATGGTGCCCTTGCGCAGGGCCTTGATCAGTTCTTCCGGCGTGGGCTCCTCGCCTTCCAGGAACTTCATCATCACATCTTCGTCGACCTCGGCCGCAGCCTCGATCATCATGGCGCGCATCTCGGCCACCTTGCCCGCGTACTTCTCGGGGATGTCGCCGATCTCGCCCACGGTGATTTCGGTGCCCAGATCGTTGGTGAAGGTGTGGGTCTGCATCCGCACGATGTCGATGATGCCCTTGAAGTCGGATTCCTCGCCCATCGGGTACTGGATGGGGGCGGGGATGGCGCCGAGGCGCTCACGGATGTCACCCAGCACCAGATCAAAGCTCGCGCCGGTCTTGTCCATCTTGTTGGAAAACGCGATGCGCGGCACGCCGTAACGGTCCGCCTGACGCCACACGGTCTCGCTCTGCGGCTCGACGCCCTGGCTGGAGTCGAACACGGCCACCGCGCCGTCCAGCACGCGCATGGAGCGTTCCACTTCGATGGTGAAGTCCACGTGGCCGGGAGTGTCGATGATATTGACGACGTATTCCTGCTCGGTGCCGGAACGGGTCCACTTGGCGGTGGTGGCAGCGGCGGTGATGGTGATGCCGCGCTCGCGCTCCTGCTCCATCCAGTCCATGGTGGCCGCGCCGTCGTGCACCTCACCGATGTTGCGGTTGCGGCCCGTGAAGAACAGGATGCGCTCGGTGGTGGTGGTCTTGCCCGCGTCGATGTGGGCGGCAATCCCGATGTTGCGGAAATGGGTCAGGTAATTGGTGGCTTTGGTGGTCATTAGACTCCCTGATAGAGAGGGAAGCGTGTCTCGCCCCCCGGATCATTGGTTGAGGCGCACAGCACATGCGCGCCCGGTAGTTTGCGCCCTTCACCTAAGCTGGACGGCAGGAAAGCCCACCGTCCAGTCTTCACTGCTGGGCGGAAGTACCGGTTACCAGCGGTAGTGCGCGTAGGCGCGGTTGGCTTCCGCCATGCGCTCGATGTCGTCCTTCTTCTTGATCGAGCCGCCGCGGCCCTGGGCGGCGTCCATGATCTCGCCGGCCAGACGCTCGATGGCAGTGCGCTCGGGACGGCTGTCCACGGCGGCCATCATCCAGCGCAGGGTCAGGCTCTGCTGACGGCGCACGCTGACCTCGACGGGCACTTGGTAGGTGCTGCCCCCGACGCGGCGGCTGCGGACTTCCACGCGCGGCTTGATGTTGTCAAACGCCTGCTTGAAAATCTTGAGCGACTCCTGGCCGGTGCGCTCCTGCACGACTTTCATGGCGCCGTAAAAGATGCGGCTGGCAAGGTTCTTCTTGCCGTCTTCCATGATGCGGTTGATGGTGGCGCTGACCAGCACGTCCTGATAAACCAGGTCGGGCTGGAGGGGACGCACTTCTGCTCTGCGGCGACGTGCCATGTTGAACTCCTTAGATACTTGCTGGGTGCGCTGTTGTCAGGCGCGTTGTGCGTGATTCATTGGCCTTACCTCTGGCGAACGCTCCAGAAGACACTCTGGGGTTCAGGCCACAAGGGGGCGTGCCGACAGTCCCGCCGGGGCGGGCAACCTTTACTTCTTGGCCGCCTTGGGCTTCTTGGTGCCGTACTTGGACCGGCTCTTGTTGCGGTCCTTGACGCCCTGGGTGTCGAGGCTGCCGCGCACGATGTGGTAACGCACGCCGGGCAAATCCTTGACTCGTCCGCCGCGGATCAGCACGACGCTGTGTTCCTGCAGGTTGTGGCCCTCGCCCGGGATGTAGGCGGTGACTTCAAAGCCGCTGGACAGACGCACGCGGGCGATCTTCCGCAGCGCCGAGTTGGGCTTCTTGGGCGTGGTGGTCTTGACGACCGTGCACACGCCGCGGCGGAAGGGGCTGCCCTTAAGGGCCGGAACCTTGCTCTTCTTCTGGAGCGTGGTGCGCCCCTTGCGGATCAGTTGCTGGGTGGTAGGCAGGGTGAATCACTCCTCGTGTTCGGTTTTCCAAGGACATACGGCTTTCTCGGAAGATAGGGCCAGCCCACGCGTACGGGGCCGGGCGACGGGTTGACAAAGTTGAGCTCTGAGGTGATCACGCACTCCTGACGGACTGCTGGGGCTGTCAGCATCAGCCCTGAGGTCACTTGCCGGAGCGGCATGCCGAAAAACTCCACGCGGCGCAACCCTGGACCGGGGCAGTTTTCAACCTTGGCATGATACGCCTGCGGGAGGGACTGACGCAAGGGGAGCTGTCCGGCGCACCAGACGCAGCGCACACAGCGCCGTCCCACGCCCCATACCGCGATCAGCCGAACGTTTCGGGAGCGAAGACCGCCCGCTCCTGCGTGGTTTTCACGTATGAACTGCGTCCCAGATACACGGGGGCTTCACCCGTGAACAGCCGTTGCCCATCGTAAAAGGCAGGATCGTGCCGCACCTCCAGCACCTCGCCCACGAACAGGTCATGATCTCCCGTGGTCACGGTCTGGCTGACCCGGCAATGGTAGTGCAGATAGGCGTCGGCCAGAGCCAGCGGCGCGTCCGGCAAAGTCTTCAGGTTCAGCCGGGACAGCTTGTCGGCCTCTGCCGGATTCAGGTCATGCAGCGATATCACGCCTGTGCCCTGCACTGGCCGGGCGTGCGTGGCAGGCAGGAAGTTGACCCCGAAGACGCCGCTGCCGGCCACCAGGGGGTGGGTGGCCCGCTCCCGGCCAATTAGCACGCCGTACAGCGGGGGCTGAGCGCTCAGGGCGGTGTGCCAGCCGGCCGCCATAACGTTGCGGACCCCGCCGTGTTCGGCGGTGATCAGCGCCACCGTGCCGGGGTAGTAACCGAAGAACTGCGTGCCTGTCTCGCTGAGCATGGGAGGCAGGATAGCGGGAGGTCCGCATCACCGCGCCACCTACCCCGCTTGCATATCAGTTCCGGTGGCCCGCTGCTTGCCTGGGAAGGTTGCCACTGCCCGGCCACACATGTGTCGTGACGCCCGTCCCGCTGTATCGGCTGGCCTGTAGATGTAGACCATGACCTGAACGCCGTAACGCCCGGTCAACCCGCCACAACAGGCGCCGCCTCTCCCGAGCGTGGTGGCGGCGTTGAAACTCACCGGACTGGCCCCGCTGTGATGTCCAGCATGGCGCTGTCGTTTGTTCTGCCGGATGAGCCGCTGGTATAACTGCCATTCGCATTGATACTGGCGTCGTTGGAAAGGGAAGAAAAGGCGTTGCAGCAGATCAGGACGCACACGCTGATGCCAGCCGCCAGCACAGGCCGGAACGGATGCGTGGCACAGCCGTCAGGACACCTGCGGCCAACCGAGAGGCAGAAGGCCTGCCCACGCCCCGTATCCTGTGCCTCATGTCTTCATCCCAGCCCACCGTGACCCGCATTGCCCCCAGTCCCACCGGAGACCCGCACGTGGGCACCGCTTACATCGGTCTGTTCAACTTCGTGCTGGCGCGGCAGGGCGGCGGCCGCTTCATCCTGCGGATCGAGGACACCGACCGCAACCGCTACGTGCAGGGCAGCGAGAAACGCATCTTTCAGATGATGCAGTGGCTGAACCTCACGCCCGACGAATCGCCGCTTCAGGACGGCCCCAACGGCCCCTACCGCCAGTCGGAGCGCACCGAACTGTACGGCCAGCACGCCCGGCAACTGGTGGAATCCGGCCACGCCTATTACGCCTTCGAGACGCCCGAAGAACTGACCGAACTGCGCGAGAAGGCGCAGGCGGACGGTACGGTGATCGCCGTGCCCAGCCGCGATCTGGACCCCGAACAGGCGCAGCGGCGGGTGGCGGCGGGTGACGCGGCGGTGGTCCGGCTGAAGGTGCCGCGCGAGGGCGAGACGGTGGTCAACGACCTGCTGCGCGATCCCATCCACTTTCAGAACGCCGAAATTGACGACAAGGTGCTGCTCAAGGCCGACGGTTACCCCACCTACCATCTGGCGAACGTGGTGGACGATCACCTGATGGGCGTAAGCGACGTGGTCCGTGCCGAGGAATGGATCACCAGCACGCCCATACACGTCCTGCTGTACCGCGCCTTTGGCTGGGACGCGCCGCGTTTTGCGCACATGCCGCTGCTACGAAACGCTGACAAATCCAAGATCAGCAAGCGTAAGAACCCCACCAGCGTCGAGTGGTACATGCAACAGGGCTACCTGCCCGAGGCGATGCTGAACTTTCTGGCGACGATGGGCTGGACCCACCCCGAAGGCCAGGAAATCTTCGATCTGGCCGAGTTCGAGCGCACCTTCCGGCTGGAGGACGTGACGCTGGGCAGCCCCGTGTTCGATCAGGACAAGTTGCGCTGGTACAACGGCAAGTACCTGCGCGAGGTGCTGGACGAGGAGGAAGTCACCAGGCGCCTGCATGACCACCTGCTGGCCCACAAGTCCGGGTTGCCGCTGGACAGTTACTTCCGCGCCGTTACCCGGCTGCTGATTCCGCGCATTGAAGTGTTCAGCGACTTTCTGGACAAGACAGGCTACTTCTGGTCCGAGGACTACCCGGTCAACGAGAAGGCGCAGAAGGCCATTGACGGCGCGCGGGAGCTGCTGCCGGAGCTGGCGGGCCGCCTCAAGAACCTGCCCAGTTTCGACGCCGGGAACCTGAGCGCCCTGTTCCACGCCTACGCCGAGGAAAGGGGCCTCAAGCTGGGCAAGGTGATGCCCCCGGTGCGCGCCGCCGTCGCCGGAACGCTGGAAAGCCCCGATCTGCCGCAGATGCTGGAAGCCCTGGGCCGGGAGCGCGTGGTGGCACGGGTGGAGCGGGCCGCACGCGCCGGCTGAAGGGCCACCGCCACCACAACCAGGCATAACGGATCAACGGTTTCACCGCCAGCATGACCCGCATGTTCGGCACCAGCCTGTGCTTCATCGTGGCGGGCTTCCTGGTGGTGCTGTTCATTCCGGTGATTCCGGTGCTGGGGGCCACCCAGGTCCCCGGCTCCACCGCAAAGCCGGACGGCAGCCCCACGGCCAGCGACTGACCCCAGCCCTTACCCCGGAGGCGCCCAGACAGATGAGGTCTGGGCGCCTCGTGCCGTGCGGCGAGAGGGCCAGACTCTTCGCCGCCGCCCCGTATACTGCCCGGTACTGTGACTGGCACCATACAAATTTCCGAGGCGGCCCTGGCCTCCTTGATCGGCCTGACGGCCCACGAGATTCCGGGGGTGGTGGGCATGGCCCCCGCCAACCTCAAAGAAGGCATCAGCCGCGTGCTGGGCCGCGCCAACGTCAGCGACGGCGTGGTGATTGGCCGGGACAGGGAGGGCGGCACCTACACCGCCGACCTGTACATCGTGGCGGCCTACGGCGTCAGCATTCCCACGGTGGCGCGCAATATCGTCGAGCGCGTGGAACACACCGTCAAGAATCTGGCCGGCATCGAACTCTCGGCCACCCGCGTGCATGCGGTGGGGGTCCAGCGTGTCTGAGCACAAGGCAACCCTGACGCCCGCCGACCTCGCCCAGATGCTGCGCTACGCCACCGACTGGCTGGGTGTGTACCGCGAGGAAGTCAACGCGCTGAACGTCTACCCGGTCCCGGACGGCGACACCGGCACCAACATGCACCTGACCATGCAATCGGTGCGCCGCGAACTGGACACCGCCGACGTGAGCAGCATGGCCGGCGTGGCCCGCGCCATCAGCTACGGCGCGTTGCTGGGCGCACGCGGCAACAGCGGCGTGATTCTGTCTCAACTGCTCAAGGGCTTCGCGGAAGTCATCAAGGACAGGACAGAAATCGATGCGCCCACCCTGGTCCGCGCCTTCGACGCTGCTCAGAAGAGCGGGTACGGCGCAGTCATGAAGCCGGTGGAAGGCACGATCCTGACCGTGGCGCGGGGTATTGCCGAGGGCGCACGCGGCGACTCGGTGGACATGGTGCTGGAAAACGCGCTGTTCAAGGGGCAGGAATATCTGGACCAGACGCCCGAGATGCTGCCCGCACTGAAGCAGGCGGGAGTGATCGACAGCGGCGGCCAGGGCTACCTGTACATCGTGCAGGGCATGCTGGCCGAGCTGCGCGGCGACGAACTGCCCGAAGCGCCCGAGATCACCCAGTACGCCGCCCAGAGCTTCGAGAACGAGGAGTTCGGCTTCTGCACCGAGTTCCTGATGTCCGAGGCCACCAGGCCCATTGAGGACATCCGCGAGCTGGTCAGTCCGTTCGGCGACAGCCTGCTGGTGGTGGGCGCGGAGGGCTACGTCAAGGGCCACATCCACACCAACGAGCCGGACGAGCTGCTGGCCACCGTGGGCCGCTACGGCAGGATGCTGAAAACCAAGGTCGAGGACATGTCCGAGCAGCACACCGAGATTCTGGGCATGGCCGGGGCCACCGCCCGCGCCGAGGAAGAGCTGCCGCTGTCGGGACTGGTGGCGGTGGCCAACGGTTACGGGCTGGTCAAGCTGTTCCGCAGCCTGGGGGCACGCATCGTCTCGGGCGGACAGACCGCCAACCCCAGCGTCCAGGACATCGTGGACGCCGTTCGCAGCGTCAGCGCCGAACGCGTGATCGTGCTGCCCAACAACAAGAACGTGCTGATGGCCGCCGAACGCGCCATGGAACTGATGGAAGGCCGCGCCGTGGTAGTGCCCACCCGCACGCTGGGGCAGGGCATGGGCGCGGCGCTGGCCTTTCAGCCGGACGTGCCCGCCGACGAATTGAAGGAAGCCATGACCGAGGCCGCCGGGGCCGTGACCACCTTTGAAGTCACCCGTGCCAGCCGCACCACCAACATCACCACCAAGAAGGGCGAGACCCTGGACATTGCCGAGGGCGACGTGATTGGCCTGCAGGACGATGAACTCGTCCAGGCCGGCGGCAGTCCCGAGGACAGCGTGCTGAAGATGCTGGCGGACGCCTACGCCGGGCAGGAGATCATCACGGTGTTCGGCGGCCCGCAGAAGTCCCAGGCGGATCTGGACGCGCTGGCCGAACGCATCGGCCAGCAGTTCGCGTCGGCGGAGGTGGAGGCCCACGCGGGCGGCCCGGACCTGTACGACTATCTGGTGATGCTGGAGTAAAAGTGGACGGGACAGCCCTCCGCCTGATCGCCCGTCCCACCCGATGGCATGCAGGATTGAACATGCTGGGGCACTGCTGGGCCGCCGTTCAGTTCACAAAAATGTCCAGCGGCAGAAAGGCGCTGACCGTGTAGTTCGGCGCGTCCACTACCTGACTGATCTTCAGATCCACACACGCGCTGGACAGCACGTACGCCTGCTCCAGGCTCAGACCACGCGCCGTCAGCCGCTGCAGCAGGGCGCGCAGGGCAATGCGGGCGGCGGTCATCAGGTCTGGATCGTGGCCGGTGGTGGCGTGCCAGCGCGAACTGCTGCCGCCGTGCGTGGGCGTGACGAATTCCGGCGTGGTCAGGCCCGCGCCCTTCTCCAGGCCGACGCGCAGCGCGATCTGCCCGGCCATCTCGATCCCCGTCCCTGACAGTTCGCCGTCGCCCTGCGCGGCGTGCAGGTCGCCCACCGAGAGCAGCGCACCTGGGACTTCCACCGGCAGATACAGCGTGCTGCCCGCCACCAGTTGCCGGATGTCCATGTTGCCGCCCACCTGCCGGGGCGGCGCGGTGGGGTGCGGGCCGTCCGCGCCGGGCGCAACCCCAATCACACCGGGAAAGGGGGCCAGGGGCAGGCGAATGCCCGGCAGGAAATCGGCGTGAAGGCCGCTGCGCAGGTCCCAGAAGTGCGTGTAGGGCTGCAAGCCTTCCCCGGCCAGCACAGCGTCCAGCAGGCCAATCCCGTTCGGGCGGCAGGCGGTCCAGCCCCAGGCGGCAGGCCGGACGTCCAGAATGTCGATCTTCAGGGCGTCGCCGGGCTGCGCGCCCTCCACGAACACCGGGCCGGTCAGCGGATGACCCCGTGGGCCGTCACGCACAGGAACAGCGTCGGCCCGGATCAGAGCGTCCAGCGTGGGAGGGGACGTCAATTCACCGCCTGCCACCCGCCGCGCCACCCCACCGTCCGAGGCGTCCAGCGTGTCGAGGGTAAGGCTGTCGCCGGGTCGCACGTGCAACGCGGGCGGCAGCGTGCGGTCCCAGACAGTGTGAATGTGATCGGCGTTCAGGTGGTGGTCAGCCATGCGGCTCAGCGTACTGGTAATTCTGACCGATATTCTGGGGAGCGATGCCCAACCCACACGCCGCCCTCCCCTTTTCCGCCACCGTTTACCCGGACGCCCGCCCCGCCGCGCACCTGACCTGGGATTCGCGCGAGGCTGGCCCGGATGTGGCGTTTGTCGCCCTGCCCGGTGAAACGATGCACGGCAACCGCTTCGTGGAGGCGGCGCTGGCGGCGGGTGCCCCCTTCGTTCTCACCGATCTGGATGTGCCGCGCGCCGTGCGGGTGTTCGACGCCTGGGCCGCGTTGCGAACCTGGGCGCACGCCGAGCGGGCCAGAAACCGGCTGGTTGTCGGCATCACCGGCAGCGCGGGCAAGACCACCGCCAAGGCCTACGCGGCGGCGGCGCTGGACGCCCACTTCATGCCGGTGTTCAACACCCAGCCCGCCATCGCATGCTTTCTGGTCGAGTTCGGGGCCTCCGCGCAACCGCTGGTGGTGGAGATGGGCATTGACCGCCCCGGCGAGATGGACGAACTTGTTGCGCTGGTGCGCCCGGACGTGGGGATCGTCACTTCCATTGGCCCGGCGCATCTGGAGCAACTGGGCAGCATCGAGAACATCGTGCGCGAGAAGGGCGTCATCCTGAAGGGCGTGCGCGGGCTGGTGGGCGCACAGGCTGCGCCGTTCTACCCAGGTGTGGACAGCTACGGCTTCGGAAACGTGACCCACGCCGGGCAGAATCTGCAGGTCACGCCGCAGGGCGCCGCGTTCCTGTTCGACGGGACCGAGGTCCGTCTTCCGCTGGCCGCCCGCGTGCAGGCCGAGGCCGCCGTGCTGGGCCTGACCCTGGCGCGCGAGGCGGGCCTCCCACAGGACGAGGCGGCGGCGCGACTGTCCCAGGTCAGCGTACCGGGGGGGCGTTACCGGATGCATCCGGGCCGCTTCACGGTGATTGACGACGCCTACAATGCCTCGCCCGTGGCCGTCACCGCCGCACTGGACGCCCTGACGGGGATGCCGGGACGGCGCATCAGCGTGCTGGGCCGCATGCTGGAACTGGGCGACACCGAGCGCGAGTGGCACGCGCAGGTGGGTCAGGCGGCGCGGGCCAGAGCGGACCTGACCTACGGCGTGGGGGCCTTTGCCGCCGAACTGGGCGAGCGGGCTTACAGCACCGTGCCCGAGCTGACAAATGCCCTGCTGGCCGAGGTCCGGGACGGTGATGTGGTGCTGGTCAAGGCCAGCCGGGGCATCTCCTGGACGCCCCAACAACGGGCGCAGGCCGGGGTGGGGCTGGACGTGGTGGTGGACGCCCTGCTTCAGTGGCGCGACGGCGGCGCTGGAAACTGACGCAGGTACGTCAGCGCCCGCTCCCATGCACCCGGCGGAAAATAGCAGGGAGTGGCGTGATCGTTGGCCGCGCAGAATTCGGTCATCGGCACAGTAATGTCCTCCACCCCGCCCTGCCAGTAAGGCGCGTAGGCCGCATGATGGCGGCGCAGCAGTCCCACTTCTGAGATGTAGCCCTGGGCATCGAAGGCGGTGTGGCCGTCGGTGACGTAGATATGGCTGCCGTCAAAGCCGGGCGTGGGGTAGATGAAGCGGGGCCGGAAGCCCGCGTGCGGGTAGGTGTCCAGAAACGCGAAGGCCAGAATCTGGCACGCGCCGGCCGAGAAAAAGGCGATGTCGGGGCGCTGATAGCTCAGACGCGCGTCATTGAACTGCTCCCGGGTCCGGGCGAAGACGGTGATGGGCTGCCTCATGTCCCTGAGCCTAGCGCCGGGAACAATGGGTTCCATGCGCCGCCTCCTTACCCTTGTCCCCAGACTCCTCATCCTGGGCCTGCTGCCGCTGGCAGGCTGCGCCCCGGTTCCGGCGGGGGCACCGGCGCAGTCCCAGGTCGCCAGCCCGAAAGTCGTCGCCGCGCCCGCTGACCCCGGCTTCCGGGCCGCCTTTGCACCCGAAGGCGTGGCATGGGTCAGCGGTGGGCAGGCCTGCGTGGCGCGCATGCCGTCGTACCGGGTGACCTGCCCCCGGCTGCCCCCGGTGGTGGACGTCGCCTGGAACGCCGGGGACGCCTGGGCCGCCGTTCCAGGGCTGGGGGCAGTGGTCACGCTGGACCGCGCCGCGCGGACGGTGGCGGTAGGCCGGGTGGTGGCCCTGAGCGCCAGCCGGGCCTACCGTGAGGACGGCACCGCCGTCACCTACGCGGGCGCGGCAACGCGCGGCGTGGTGGGTGCGCCCGCTGCGGCACTGACGGGCGGCGACGGTCAGGATTACGTGCTGCTGGGGGGCCGGCTGCTGCGGGTATCGGACGGCGCGGTGCTGGAAACCGGCGCGGGACCGTACCTGCACGCCACCCCCACCGGCGCGAGATCGGCTGACGTGCCCGGCGTGAACGGCGCCTTCGGCCGCTACCGCCTGAACAACGGTGCGCTGGAACGGCTCGACACGGCCGGAGGGGTGCTGGCCCGCGTGCCGCACGGGCCGGGCCGCGTGGGGCTGGTGGGGACGGATGTGGTGACGATCAGCCCACAGGGTCAGGTGCGCGTCTTCGGAACTGATCTACGGGAGCGCTAGCCGGCTGGGCCGGGGCGACGGTCCGGCGAAACTGGAGCCGGAGCCATCTGTCTGCTGCCTGAGCGGGCCAGAGCCCAGGGGCACACCTCTCACTGAACACCTGTCGGCTGCTGATCCGCGCCGTTTGTCCCTGCGCCCTGAAGTGGGCGACGGTGGGGGCATCCAGCCCACCCCCCCCACCGGGGCAGGAGCGCGTGGGCCAGATCCTGTATTTTGACCCGGCACCACGCCCGTCATCTTCCGCCGTCCAGACCGGCCCGGCCTGCGGGGGTGTCAGAGTTCGGTAAGCGCCGGGATGGTTGCATGGAGGGGTCCATGGTAGCCCCTGCCTTCCGTCTGCCCGTCCGTCGCCTACCGCCCACGTTTCCCGTCTGGAACAGCTCCCGCCAGATGACTGCCTGTTGAAATCCACCCTGATCTGGAGGGAGAATGTCTAGTTTCGTACAACGTCTGCTCAGCCCGCGTCCCGCCGCGCTCGGCGTGGAAATCGGCACCAGCGCCATCAAGGTGGTGGCCTTGCGGGCCGGTTCACCGCCCTCACTGCTGCACGCCGTCATGACGCCCACGCCGATCGGCAGCATGCAAGACGGTCTGGTGGTCGAGCCCCAGGCCGTGGCCACCGAACTGCGTAACCTGCTGGCCGAACACCGCATCACCACCCGCTACGCCGTGACCGCCGTGCCCAACCAGTCGGCGGTCACGCGCAACATCATGGTGCCCAAGATGGACCGCAAGGACCTTCAGGAGGCCATCAAGTGGGAGGCCGAGCGCTACATCCCGTACCCCATCAATGAGGTCAGCCTGGACTTCGACGTGCTGGACGATCCAGCCACTATTCCCGAGGACGGGCAGCTGGAAGTGGTGATCGCCGCCGCCCCCACCGAGGCCGTGGCGCGGCAGATCGAGGTGCTGCGTCTGGCAGGGCTGGAACCCACCGTGATCGACCTCAAGAGTTTCGCGGCCCTGCGGGCACTGCGCGGCAATCTGCTGGGCGAACACCTGACCAAGAGCACCCTGACCGGCAACAAGTACACCGAGTCTGGCGAGGTGGCGCTGGTGCTGGAAATCGGGGCCAGCAGCTCGGTGATCAGCCTGGTGCGCGGCGACCGGGTGCTGATGGCACGTAACATCAACGTGTCGGCCGACGACTTCACCACGGCGCTGCAAAAGGCCTTCGATCTGGACTTCAGCGCCGCCGAGGACGTCAAGCTGGGCTACGCCACGGCAACCACCCCCACCGAGGACGAGGAAGACCTGCTGAACTTCGATATGGCCCGCGAGCAGTACAGCCCGGCGCGCGTGTTCGAGGTGGTCCGGCCGGTGCTGGGCGACCTGATCACCGAGATTCGCCGCTCGCTGGAGTTCTACCGGGTTCAGAGCGGCGACGTGGTGATCGACCGGACCTTCCTGGCCGGTGGCGGCGCCAAACTGCGCGGCTTGGCCGCAGCCATCAGCGACGCGCTGGGCTTCCGGGTGGAAGTCGCCAGCCCGTGGCTGACCGTGCAGACGGACCAGGCCGGCGTCGATACCGGGTACCTGCAGACCAACGCGCCCGAGTTCACGGTGCCGCTGGGCCTCGCGCTGAGGGGGGTGGGCAGCCGTGGTTGAGATCAACCTGCTTCCGCAGCAGTACCGCAAGCAGTCGGTGCCCAGCGCGTGGCGCTACGCCACCTACGCCCTGATCCCGCTGACGGTGGCCGCCATCCTGATTCCCGAGGTGGTCACGGCCACCCGCGTGGGCGACCTGAACCGCGAGATCGACGCCCTGAACGGCGAGATCGTGGCGCTGACCCCGGCCAAGCAGGAATTCGACACGCTGACGGCCGAGGCGCGGACGCTGGAGCAGGTCACGGCCATCGCCGAGCAGCTCAGGGCAGGCAAGACCTACTGGACCAATGATCTGGCGGCGTTCACTGCCCAGCTGCCCGGCGACAGCAGCCTGGCCGTCACGTCGCTGACCATTCGCAACATGGACGCCGGCAATCTCAGCTCGCTGCAGCAGACCGGCATCTACATGGGCAAGGCCGTGACGCGCGAGATCGATCTGAGCGGCACGGCCACCAGCCAGCAGGCCGTGGTGAACTTTCTGAAACTCTACGAGGACAGTCCCAATTTCGGCGTCAACTTCAAATCCCTCCAGAGCGCGTCGGCCAGCGGCCCGGAGCAGAGCGGGACTGCCGGAGCGGCGCAGCAGTACACCTTCACGGCCAGCGTCGGGGTTGTGGGGGGTGTACCAGCAGGAGCGGATACGGAAACGGTGGCCCCGGCGGTGCAGCCAGCGCCCGCCGCACCGGCACAAGGAGTGGGCAGTGTTAACTAAACTCTCTCCCAGAAACCTGTTCCTGATCGTGATGGCGGCCTGCCTGCTGCTGCTGGCGCTATGGTTTGTGCTGCGTTTTCAGCCGCGGCAGCAGCAGATCACAGACCTGCAGGGCCAGGTCGAGCCGCTGCAGACACGCGTGACGGTCATGCGGCCGGCTGCCCAGGCCCTGCCCGCGCTGCGTGAACGCGTCGCCGAGCTGCGTACGGATCAGCAGGAATTCCTGACGGCCCTGCCCAGCACCGCCAATTTCGGCTCGGTGCTGGACGGACTGCGGCGCACCACGGCTGCCAGCGGGGCCACCCTGAACACCTTTGCGGTGTCGGGCGGCGCGGCCACAGAGCTGCCCGGCGGCGTGCGTCCCATCGGCCTGAACGTGGGCGTTCGCGGCACGTTCTCCCAGATGTTCGAGACCCTGCGGACCCTGGAAACCGCCGGTCGGTTCACCACCGTCAACAACGTGGCGCTGCAACTGCCGGCCGCCAGCAGCTTCGATCCCCAGCTGGAGGGCACCCTGGGTCTGACCGTCTATACCTTCGATCCGGCCCAGGCCAGCGCTGCGGCAGCTGTCGGCGAGAACCCACAGGCCCCGGCGGCCCCGGACGCCCCAGACGCCGCCCCAGGAGGAACCCAGTGACCCGCGCGCCCATCAAACTCTCCCGTGAGATGAAACTGCTGCTGCTGCTGCTGCTGATGGTGGCGTTGATCGGCGCGTGGTACGTCTGGACCAGCAGCCAGACAGCGGGCGCCCTGTCGCCGGCCACCACAGGAGCCGGCGACGCCGTTGCCCAGACAGACGGTGCCCAGACCAACGGTGCACCGGCAGACCCCGCCACAGGCGATGGCGCTGCTGGTGCAGGCACCGGCGAGCCTCCAGCAACCCCTGACACGCCCGGAACTGCCGGAACCGGCACGACCCTGAGCACGGTGCCACTCGCGCCCGCCGGAAATGCGTCCGGCCAGGACGGCGCAGACAACACGCTGACCGTGCAGCCCAACCGTCCGGTGGAGATCGAGGTCATTCCCCCCTTCCCCACCCCCGACCTCAGTGGCGACGGCGCTCCGACCTCCACCCCCGGCGGCATCAATCCCCAGGCCAGCGTTGCTGCCGTCCCCGGCAAGAACCCCTTCCGGCCCCTGAATCTGGACCCCAGCGCCCAGAATTCCAGCACCCAGGACCCGGCCAGCAGGCCAGCCGCGGCGACCCCTCCCGTTTCCGCGTCCAGCGGGCCGGACGGCAGCGGGCAGAATGACAGTATCGAGACCACACCGGTGACGCCCATCCTGCCCGGCAGCACCGCCGGACCGCTGGCGCTCAGCCCGATTCCCGGCGCGGTCGGCAGCGGCCCCGTGACCAATGGGCTCGGCAGCCTGTCCCCCATTCCTGGTGCCAGCAGCGGCGCAGTTTCTGG
This sequence comes from Deinococcus aerolatus, assembly GCF_014647055.1. Taxonomy (NCBI): domain Bacteria; kingdom Thermotogati; phylum Deinococcota; class Deinococci; order Deinococcales; family Deinococcaceae; genus Deinococcus; species Deinococcus aerolatus. Next base: position 16,583 of record NZ_BMOL01000001.1, read on the forward strand.
CCAGGCACCCGAACGCACCATCTCCGGCGACAGCGGCGACTCCGGCGTGACCGTGATCGGCAACAGCGGCACCATGCCTGACTCCGGGACTGCAGCTGGCGCAGCCGCCTTAGGTGGCCCCAATGCGGCCAGTCCGGCGCTGGGCGGCGTGGTCATCACCGCTCCTAAGCCGCCCAAGCCCGTCGCCCCGCCCATCGCCGGCATGAATGTTCCCAGCGTGACCCGCGTTCCTGCCAGGTCCGGCGCAGCTTCACCCCCCGCAGCTGGAGCCACCGCAGCAGCGCCGGGCGCAGGCACCAGTCGCCCGCTTCCAGGCACGCCGCAGGTCATCACCTCGCTGGGTCAGGATGCCGCAGACAGCGACTCCGGTGCGTCGCCCGACGCCCGCAAGCTCGATCAGTTCGTGCAGCAGCGGCAGCTGAGCTTCAACGCCGCCGTCCTCGGGCCCATCAACACCGCCATCTTCCGGGGACAGGACGGCTACGTGGTTGTCGCCGTGGGCCAGACCCTCCCGAACTCTCAGGTCACGGTCAAGGAAGTCAGTGCCGCCAGCGCCGTGCTGAGCCTGGGCAGCGAACTCAAAACTCTCGAACTGGACCAAAGGTGAGCCAAGCCATGAAGAACCGTTACGCCCTCCTGCTGACTGCCGCGCTCGGCATGGCCGCCGCGCAGACCGCCGCCGCCCAGACCATTCCCGCCACGCCTGGAGGCGCCCCATCCCGGCCCGCCGCCAGCGCGGCCTCCGCGCAGTCCATCGTCTCTGACCCGCAGCTCTCGGGGGCACAGGTTACCTTCGAGGTCCGGCGGGCCGGCAGCGACCTGGCCTCCATGCTGATCGCCCTGGCCACCAGCGCCGGCTACGAGATCATCATCGAACCGTCGGTGGACGCGGTACTGCAGGCCAACAGTGTCGGAGGTCCCGCCGCGGCCGGCGCAGCAACCGGTGCAGGCAGCGCCCTGACCTACGCCTTCAAGAACAAGCCCTTTAACGAGGTCTGGCCGCTGGTGCTCGATATCTACGGCCTGAGCTACGAAACGCTGGGCATCGGCGGTAAGACCGTGCTGCGGGTGGGCATCAAGCCCCTGCAGAAGATCGTCAAGCTGCCGGCCAGCCTGAGTGCGGCCGACACCGAGCGCCAGCTGAAGCTGTCCTTCGGCAGCCTGCGCAAGATCACCAGCAGCCAGACCAACGCCGCTCCGGCGGGAGCCACAGCCGCCGGGCCGCAGACGAGCGCCACCACCACCGAGGCCAGCCAGGAGGAGATCGTTCTGGACTCGCCCACCATGCGCATCGTCGCGGAGCCGGCCTCCAACAGCGTGATTATCCGGGGCACCAACCAGGAGGTCGCCCAGGTCGAGCGGCTCCTCGGCCAGATCATTGCGGCGCAGGCGTCGGGCCCCGCCGTGGTCAGGCCGGCCCCGATCCCCAACGTGCAGCGCGTCTACAGCGTCAATGGGCGTCAGGAAGACGTGGTGGCCCTGCTGGGCAAGCAGTATCCCGGACTGAACGTCACGCCAGTGGGCAGCACTGGACAGGTGGTGGTCAGCGGTCCCGAGGACCAGCTGACGGACGCGTTCAAGCTGCTCGCGCAGGTGGACCGCCCCGCCAGCGCTGCCCCGGACCCCAAGTCGGCGGTGCAGGTCTACTTCGCCAGGGGCAAGTCGGAGGACGTCAGCAAGTTTCTGGCCGCGCAGTATCCCGGCCTGAAGGTCACGCCCATCGGCACCACCGAGCGGCTGGTGATCAGCGGCCCACAGGACCAGCTGAGCGCCGCGCTGGCCCTGCTGGGACAGGTGGATCAGGCTGCGCCGGTGGCTGCCAGCACCGTGCAGCGCGTTTTCACGCTGGCCAACGCCAGCGCCGAGGAGGTCAAGGCCACCCTGGAAGGCACCCTGGCGCGCGACGTGACCCCAAACACGCTGACCCCCAACGCCACCCTGATCAACCCGGTCACGGGGCAGCCCTACACCAGCGGTGCCCTGGCCAATGCGCCGCTGCAACCCCAGCCCTCCGGCACAGCCGCGATGGACGGTGCGGCCACCGCCACAGCGCAGCCCGTCACCATCATTGCCGACAAGCGCACCAATACCGTGATCGTGCGCGGCACTTCCGCACAGGTTGAGCAGGTGGCCCAGCTGATTCCTCAACTGGACCAGAAGGTGCCGCAGATCAACGTGCAGGTCCGCATCCAGGAAATCACCGAGTCGGCAGGCCGCAGTCTGGGCATCGACTGGAAGCTGGGCTTCGGGGGCTTCACGGTCTCGGCGGGCAGCGGCGGCCTGGGCGCGGCCTTCAATCCCACCCAGAGTCTGCTGGGCTTCAACCTGGGCGCCACCCTGAACACCCTGCAAAACCAGGGCCTGTCCAAGAGCGTCTACGACGGTGCGGTCACCATGCAGAGCGGCCAGCGCTCGCTGGGCAGCGCGGGCCAGACGCAAAACGCCTCATCGGACGCGGCGGCCACCATCAAGTCCGGCGGACGGCTGGAGCTCAACATTCCCTCGGCGGCGGCCAACGTTCCCGGCATTCAGAAGCAGATCGATTACGGCGTCAATCTGGACTTCTATAACCCCCAGGTGGCCCCCGACGGCTCAATCACCATGCGCGTGCGCGGCCAGGTCAACGATCTGACCACCGCCATCACCGCCTCCACAGTGCCCAACCTGCTGCAGTTCACCAACAGCGAGGCCCAGACCACCTTGACCTTCAAGAGCGGTGAGACGCTGCTCCTGAGCGGCCTGCTGAAGACCAAGGAAACCCGCAACAACGACGGCGTGCCGTTCCTGTCCAGCCTGCCTGTGATCGGCGGCCTGTTCGGCAAGGAATCCACCCGCAAGGAACAGACCCAGCTGCTGGTGGTCATCACCGGAAACATCGTCAAGTAGTCTCAAACTTTCGCCGCCTCCCTCCCATCACAGGCGGGGGGCTTTTTGCTGTCTGTGTTTTGCCCCCACCCTGTTTGGGCATGGCCGCCTGCCAGACGGAGGGGGGGCGCTACAGTCGGCCCATATGAGGTATCTGACCGCTGGAGAATCGCACGGGCCACAACTGACGGCCATCATCGAGGGGGTGCCGTCGGGCCTGCCGCTGGGCAAGGGGGACATCGACCCGTGGCTGCGGCGGCGGCAGGGGGGGTATGGACGCGGGCGGCGCATGGTCATCGAGACTGATGAGGCGGCCATTCTCAGCGGCGTGCGGGCCGGGCGGACCACCGGCGCGCCGATTGCACTGGTGATCGAGAACAGGGACCACCGCAACTGGACCGAGATCATGTCGCCGGAACCGGGCGGCGAGCCGCGCAGGAAGGCACTGACCGACGCCCGCCCCGGCCACGCGGACCTGACCGGCGGCATCAAATACCGCCACAAGGACCTGCGCGACGTGCTGGAACGCGCCAGCGCCCGCGAGACGGCGGCGCGGGTGGCCGTGGGCAGCGTCGCCCTGAAACTGCTGGAGGAACTGGGCATCCAGGGCGCGAATTACGTGTCCAGTCTCGCGGGCATCGAGACAAAAGGGGACTTCAGCTGGGCCAACCTGGAGGCCATTGAGGACAGTGACCTGCGGACCCCCGATGCCGACGCCGCCGAACGGATGCGCGAGCGGATCGACGCGGCCAAGAAGGACGGCGACACGCTGGGCGGCATTCTGGAAGTGCGCTTCCGGGGCCTGCCGGTGGGCCTGGGCAGCTTCGTCCACTGGGACCGCAAGCTCGACGGGCGCATCGCCCAGGCCTGCCTGAGCGTGCAGGCCATGAAGGGCGTGGAGATCGGCCGGGCCTTCGACAACGCCCTGAAGGCCGGCAGCGGCGTCCACGACGCCATCCACTACCGGGGCGGCACCTACGCCCGCGCCACCAACGGCGCGGGCGGCCTGGAAGCGGGCATGACCAACGGCGAGGAACTGGTGGTCAGGGTGGCGATGAAGCCGATTGCCACCCTGATGAAGCCGCTGCCCACCGTCAACGTCGTCTCGCACGAGGCGTCAGACGCGGCCCGTGAGCGCAGTGACACCACCGCCGTCCCCGCCGCCGGGGTCATTCTGCAGTGCGTGATCGGCCTCGTGATTGCCGACGCCATTCAGGAGAAGTTCGGCGGCGACACCCTGGCCGAATTGCAGGAACGGGTGGCGGCCTCACATGCCTACGCCACGACGTACTGATGGACCTGGGTCTGACCGAGCCGGGAGAGGCCGCGCCGCTGCCTCCTGCCCACGACGGCCCGCCGACAGACCTGCCGGGATGCGTGGAGCGGGAGCTTCAGGCCCTGCTGGCAGAGCCGGCGGAACCTCCAGACCGTGCCTTTGTTACCCCGCTCACAGGCGAGTCCTCTAGACTGTCCCCCATGTGGGGTACGGGCCTGATTGAACGCCCAGTCGACTGGGTGGCGCTGGCTGGCTTCATGGGGACTGGAAAGAGCCGCGTGGGCTGGGAACTGTCGCGCGCCCTGGCGCTGCACTTCGTGGACACCGACAAGCTGATCACGCGGGTGGTGGGCAAGAGCATCCCCGAGGTCTTCGAGCAGGAGGGCGAGAGCTATTTCCGCTCCTGCGAGGCCGAGGTGGTCCACCGCGTCTCCCGGCTGGACCACGCCGTGATCAGCCTGGGCGGCGGCACCTTCATTCACGAGGCCAACCGGCGCACGCTGCTGGAGCGCGGCCCGGTGGTGGTGTTGTGGGCCACGCCCGAAACCGTGTACCAGCGCACCAAGCACAGTGACCGCCCGCTGCTGCGTGCCGAGGACCCCCTGGGCCGCATCCGCAGCCTGATGGACGAGCGCGAGGGTGTGTACCGCGAGGGGACTATTCACGTCCACAGCGACGGGCGGCCCTCCGAGGAGATTGTGGAGGAGATCATCGAGCGGCTGTGGAACTGGTCTGACGCCGCCCACGCCTGGGCCGAGGCTCCGGAAGCGCTGGCGGACCGTGCGGCGGATTGAGGTTGGCGGGACGCCGCCGTATGGGGTGGAGGTGGGTGCGGGATTGCTGTCCCAGTTGCAAATCCCGCAACGCCACGTCGCCCTGATCTATCCGGCGGACCTGCCCCGGCAGTTTGTGGAGGCGGTGCAGGCCAGCCTCTCCCCCACCGTCACCATCGAGGTGCCCGCCCGCGACGACTGCAAGACGCTGGGGGTGCTGGGCGGCGTCCTGTCAATGCTGGCCGCCGCCAACATTCCCCGCGACGGCGCGGTGGTGGGGCTGGGCGGCGGCGCGGCCACCGATCTGGCGGGTTTTGCGGCGGCCAGTTACCTGCGCGGCGTGGCGTTCTACACGCTGCCCACCACGCTGCTGGGCATGGTGGACGCAGCGGTGGGCGGCAAAACCGGCATCAACCTGCCGGAGGGCAAAAATCTGGTCGGCGCTTTTCATCCCCCGAAGGCGGTGTGGTGCGACACCGACACGCTGGCCACGCTGCCAGACGCCGTGTTCCGAGAGGGCGCCGCAGAGGCGTACAAGCACGGGCTGATCGCTGACGCCAGTCTGCTGGCGCGGGTCCTTTCGCCGGAGTTCAGGCCCGGCGGCGTGAATCTTGAAGCCACCTTAGCCGACGCGATTGCCGTCAAGGCCGGAGTCGTGACCCGTGACCTGACCGAGCAGGGCGAGCGGGCATACCTGAACTTCGGTCACACCCTGGCGCACGCGCTGGAGGCGGTCACGGACCACGCGGTCACGCACGGCGACGCGGTGGGCTACGGCATGCACTACGCCGCCGTGCTGTCGCGCGAAATGGGCGGCGCGGACCTGACGCCGCACACGCTGGCCTTCCTGGCGTGGCAACGGCCCGCGCCGCTGCCCCCGCTGACCTTTGAGGCCGTGATGCCCTACATGGCCCGCGACAAGAAGGCCGACGCCGGGGGCGTGCGTTTCGTGCTGCTGCATGGTCTGGCGCGTCCCTATCTGACGCGGGTGCCGGAAGACCTCCTGCGGAAGGCGTTCCAGGAATGGCAGGGAACGGTGGGCGACCCACACTGAGTCCAGCCGCCCTACCCGCTCACCCGTTGCGCTACCCTGCCCCCATGCTGCTGATCCTCAACGGCCCCAACCTCAACCGCCTGGGCCTGCGCGAACCGGGCGTGTACGGCTCGCAGACCATCGAGGACCTGGAACGCCAGTGCGAGGCCTGGGGCGCGGAACTGGGTGAGGCCGTCACCTGCCGCCAGAGCAACTACGAGGGCCAGCTGCTGGAATGGATTCAGGAGGCGCAGGAGCAGGGCTTTGCCGGTATCGTGATCAATCCCGGTGCACTGACCCACTACAGCTACGCCCTGCGCGACGCCATCGCCGGGCAGCCGCTGCCGGTGGTGGAGGTGCACATCAGCAACGTGGACGCCCGCGAGGAATTCCGGCACCGGTCGGTGACGGCAGCCGTGTGCCGGGGCAAGATCAGCGGCCTGGGCTTCTTAGGGTACCGCCTTGCCATGGAGTACCTGACCGAGGGGACAGGCACGTGAGCTGGCAGCCCTACGCCGCGCAGCCGGACAGCACCGTGACCGGGACGCTGCTGCAGTGGGAGGGGGTGGGCGACACCAACCACGCCGCCCGCACGATTCTGGCCTGGCTGCCGCCCTTCTACGCAGCGCAGCCGGACAGGCGCTACCCGGTGGTCTACTTTCACGACGGCCAGAATGTGTTCGACGCGGCCACCAGCTACAACACCAGCGAGTGGGGCGCCGACGAGACGCTGACCGCGCTGGCGGCAGAGGGGCTGGACGCCATTGCCATCGGCATTCCCAACGGGGACGAGCGGCGCTATCACGAGTACAGCCCGGTGCGCCACCCCGGATTTCCACCGGAAGTGGCGGGCGGCGGGGGCGGAGACGATTACCTCAGCTTTCTGATCGACACGGTCAAGCCGCTGGTGGACGACCACCTGCGAACCCGGCCGGACGCCGCCCACACATCGCTGATCGGCTCCAGCATGGGCGGCCTGATCAGCCTGCATGCCCTGCTGACCCGCCCCGAGATCTTCGGCGGCGCGGGCGTGATGAGCCCCGCCTTCTGGGCCTGCGACGGCGAGGCGTTCGGGCGCGTGCGGAACAGGCCGCCCATCACAGGCCGGGTCTGGCTGGACATCGGCGGCAAGGAAGGCACCGATCACCCGGAACAGCAGCAGGCGTACTGGGACGACGCCCACGCCATGCGCGATCTGCTGCTGGAAACGGGTCTGGGCGAACGGCTGCGCTTTCAGGCAGACCCGGAAGGCATTCACCGCGAGACCGCCTGGAAGGCGCGGCTGCCGAATGCCCTGCGGTTCCTGCTGGGCAGTTAAGCCCGGCTGCCAACCCGTCACGGTGCCGGGCTGAGGTTCTGGCCCGATCTCTTTTCTTCACCGGTCGTCCAAAAAGCCTGCCCCTGTTTGCCCACGTTGCTACACTGCACTGCGCGAAGGATGGCCGGGCAGCACCTGGGAGGCCAGCGGGAAAGGAGGCGGGCCGTGAATCACGCTTACGTGGATGCCAGCTGGCATGAACTGCCCGACGGTTCCGGCGTGGGCGGCTGGGGGCTGGTGCTGCGGACACCCGGCAGCCTGCCGCAACGGTTCCAGGGCCAGCTGGACGCTCCCGATAACAACGCTGCGGAACTGCGTGCCGTGCTGGAAGCCGTGCGGCTGGCCCCGGGCCATGAATCTCTGAGCGTATTTACCGACAACCAGGCGGTGATCGCCGCCGTCTCACGCGGGCGGGGGGGCGGCCACCTGGCCGAACTGGCCCGCGAGGTGATGGACGAGGCCGAGGCCCGCGGGGTGAACCTGCGGGTGGGTTACGTGCCGCGCACCCGGCGGCACATGCTCTCGGCACACGCCCTGGCCAACGACGCGCGGCGCGGGGGCGGCACACCCAGTCTGGAGCTGACCCAGGCCGACGTGCTGATCGAGCAGCGCCCGGCCCTGTCTGAGGCCCGCGTGAGCCTGCGCCGCAGCGGCGAGCGGGTCACGGCGCACGTGACCCTCGATCCACTGTCGGACGTGCCGCCCAGCGCCCAGGCCCTGCTGGCCGCAGTGGAGCTGGCCCAGCCCGGCGAATCGCTGCTGGTGCGCCGCGCCAGCAAGGTGGCGCAGGCCCTGTGGCAGCGCCCCGAACGTGCCCTGCGCCCCGCCGCCCATGCCCGGCTGCTCAGCGCCCGGCAGTCGGCGGAGGCCTCGGGGGTGCAGGTGGAGTTCCTGGGGGTGGGCTAGGGGGCGGGCTGGGTCTCGGAGCCGAACTGATGTGCAGAAACGAGACAGCGCTTTTCGGCAGCCGTTCTCCTCAGCCGTTAGACTGGGCGCATGACGGGGCCAAAGAAAGGATCACGGGGACGCGCCCCAAAGCGCAACACGGCGCAGGGACGCGGCGGAGTCACGCGCGACACGGTCAAGCCGGCGCGGGAGCGCACAACCTCGCGCGGCAGCGAAGTCGAGACGACGGGCAGCGGCAAGGCAGGCAGCCGCACCGGACCCTCCAGGACATCAGGGGGCCGGACAACACCGGGCGAGCGGCGCTCCGGCGCAGCAAAAACCTCCACCAATCCGGCGCGGCGCGGGCCGGGCGAGCGGGCAGTGGGCGAGCGCAGCGCGGGTGGCCGGGGGGCCGACAGCGGGGGCGAACGCAAGGAGGGCGCCGCCGGGCGCACCTTCAAGCCTGCCCCCGGGCGCAAGCCGCCGCCCAAGCTGGGCCGCAAGCCCCTGCCCGAGCTCAAGCGGGTACAGCTGGACGCGCCGCCACCCGACACGGTGTTTCTGGACCGCGACGGCGAGCGGCTGACCTTTCCCGACAGCAACCTCAAGCGGGCCGCCGCCGCGCTCCTGAGTGAGAAGAAAAAGGCGTGGCGCTACCGCCCGTTTCCATTCCCGCTGTTCACCGACAGCGGCAACGAGACGGCCTTCCACTTCGACTTCTACGTGTACGACTACGAGGACAGCGTGATTCGCCTGCTGCTGGTGGTGCCCTTTGAGTCGCGCGAGGTCTGGGACAAGGTGGGCCGGTTCAAACGGCAGTACCCGATGTACGACTACGAACTGTGGACGCCCGAGAAACTGGCGCGACTCAGCGGCCCGCGCGGACGCCTGGAGTTCTAGGCCCGGGCGGCCATGCCGCCCCCCGCCGGAACTTTAAGGAAGTGCTCAAGCCAGCATACAGACGCCGGGCATCCGGTCTGGTAGCGTTTCCAGAGAGGGGCGGACGACAGAGGCACCAACCTGTCGTCTTCCCTATTCTTAAATCATGTTCAGGCCTGGAGTACGTGTCCACCGGCACCTCATACGGTGCCGAGGGTCCTCCAGGACCCTCTCAAGGAGTTCTGCACACTATGCCAACCACCGAAAAGCCTGCCACCACCGTTCGAATGCGTCCCGGCACCCCCTATCCGTTGGGGGCCACCTGGGACGGCAAGGGCACCAATTTTGCGCTGTACAGCGAGAATGCCAGCGGCGTGGAGCTGTGCCTGTTCGATGACGCGGGCCAGGAAACCCGGTACGGGCTGACCGAGCAGACTGCCTTCGTGTGGCACGGCTACCTGCCCAATATCGCGCCGGGGCAGAAGTACGGCTACCGCGTCCACGGCGAGTACGCCCCCGAACGCGGCCTGCGGTTCAACCCCAATGTGGTCCTGCTGGATCCCTACGCCAAGGCCCTGAGCGGCACCGAGGAGTTCGACGAGGGCGTGTTCGGCTACGTGCCGGGCGGCGAGGACACGGTGATGCAGACCGAGGACCAGCGCGGCGCGCCGCTGGGCGTCGTGATCGATCCGGTGTTCAACTGGGTGGGCGACAGCAAGCCCAACATCCCCTTTCACCAGTCGGTGATCTACGAGGCCCACGTCAAGGGCCTGACCATGACCCATCCGGACATTCCCGAGGCGCTGCGCGGCACCTATGCGGGCGTGGCCACCGAGCCGATGCTGACCTACCTCAAGGATCTGGGCATCACCGCCATCGAGTTTCTGCCGGTGCACCAGCATCTGGACGATCCCTTCTTGCTGGATAAGGGGCTGACCAACTACTGGGGCTACAGCACGCTGTCCTTCTTTGCGCCGGACGTGCGCTACTCCGCCGAGGCCCGCAAGGGTAACCCCTCGGGCGCGGTGGCCGAGTTCAAGAACATGGTGCGCGCCCTGCATGACGCCGGCATCGAGGTGATTCTGGACGTGGTGTACAACCACACCGCCGAAGGCAACCACATGGGGCCGACGCTGAGCTTCAAGGGCATCGACAACCCCACCTACTACCGGCTGGTGGCCGAGGATCCGCGCTTCTACTTCGACTACACCGGCACCGGCAACAGCCTGAACGTGCGCCATCCACAGACGCTGCAACTGATCATGGACAGCCTGCGCTACTGGGTCACCGAGATGCGCGTGGACGGCTTCCGCTTCGATCTGGCCTCCACGCTGGCACGCGGCCTGCACGAGGTTGATCAGCTCTCGGGCTTCTTCACCATCATTCACCAGGACCCGATCATCAGTCAGGTCAAGCTGATCGCCGAGCCGTGGGACGTGGGCGAGGGCGGCTATCAGGTGGGCAACTTCCCGGTCAACTGGGCCGAGTGGAACGGCATCTACCGCGACGACATACGCGCCTTCTGGAAGGGCGAGGGCGGGCTGGCTTCCGAGATCGGCTACCGCCTGACCGGGAGCAGTGACCTGTACCAGAACGACGGGCGCGCGCCCTACGCCAGCATCAACTTTGTGACCGCGCACGACGGCTTTACCCTGCGCGACAGCGTGACCTACGAGCAGAAGCACAACGACGCCAACGGCGAGGGCAACAACGACGGCCACAACCACAACATCAGCTGGAACTGCGGTGTGGAGGGCGAGACCGAGGACGCCGCCATCAACGCCCTGCGCTCGCAGCAGCAGCGCAACTTCCTGGCGACGCTACTGCTGGGCCAGGGCACCCCGATGCTGCTGGGCGGCGATGAGCTGGGGCGCACCCAGGGCGGCAACAACAACGCCTACTGCCAGGACAACGAGATCAGCTGGTACGACTGGGCCAATGTGGACGAGGCATTGCTGGCCTTTACCCGGAAGGTGATCGCCCTGCGCAAGGCCCACCCTTCACTGCACCGCCGCAAGTTCTTCAGCGGGCGCAACATTCGCGGTGAGGAAGTGCGCGACGTCGTGTGGCTGCGCTTCGACGGCCAGGAGATGACCGACGCCGACTGGAACAACAACCAGACCCAGAGCCTGGGCCTGTTCCTGGATGGGGACGGCTTGGACGACGTGGACGCCGAGGGCAATCCGTTGCACGACGACGATCTGCTGCTGCTGCTGAGCAGTTCCTACGTGGACCTGCCCTTCCGCCTGCCGGACTTGGACAGCTGCGACACCTGGCAACTATTGCTCGACACCACCGACGACGCAGCTGAGGAGCAGATCAGGACCGGTGAGGAAACCACCCTCAAGGCCCGGAGTGTGAAGCTGTACCGCTGCGTGCGCGGCTAGGTTCAAGTTTTTCATCAGGCATTCAAAGGGACGCTTAACGCAGAACATGCGCTGGCGTCCCTCTGCACTGTTCTTATGGCAAGGAAAGCCCTGGCCTGCCCCGGGAGCGTCTACATCCTGGAGTGCAGACCAGTGAGGAAGGAGCAAGTTATGACCACCCCATCTTCGGATCAAGCTGAGACCCCCAAGCCGCCCACCTCTGTCCACCATGACGCCCCCGAGACCCGGCTGGGGGCGCACCTGCTGCCCGGCGGGGAAAGCACCCGTTTTCGCCTGTGGACCACAACTGCCGCGCAGGCACAGGTCAAGGTCAATGGCACCATGCATGCCATGAACGATGTGGGGGACGGCTTTTTTGAGGTGATCTTGCCCGTCGGCGCCGGCTCACGCTACCTGTTCGTGCTGGACGGCCGTGAACTGCCTGATCCCTACGCCCGCTTTCTGCCGGACGGCGTGCATGGCGAGGCCGAGGTGGACCATCCGGACACGTACACTTGGCAGAACACTGGATGGAGCGGGCTGTCGCTGTCCGACTGTGTGTTCTACGAAATGCATATCGGCACCTTCACCCCGGAGGGCACCTACCGCGCCGCGCAGGAGCGGCTGCCCTACCTCAAGGACCTGGGCATCACCGCCATTCAGCTGATGCCGCTCGCCGCCTATGACGGCGAGCGCGGCTGGGGCTACGACGGGGTGGCGCTGTACGCCCCACACGCCCCCTACGGGCGGCCCGAGGACCTGATGGCGCTGATTGACGCCGCGCACGGGCTGGGGCTGGGGGTGTTTCTGGACGTGGTGTACAACCACTTTGGCCCGGCAGGCAACTACCTGTCGGCCTACAGCCCCACCTACTTCACCGAACGCTTCAGCAGCGCGTGGGGCATGGGCCTGGATTACGCCGAGGTCCACATGCGCCGCTACGTGACCGGCAACGCGCTGATGTGGCTCGACGAGTACCGTTTTGACGGCCTGCGTCTGGACGCCACCGCCGCCATGCAGGACGACAGTCCGGTGCACATCCTCAAGGAACTGGCGACAGAGGTGCATGAATTGGGTGGGACCCACCTGCTTCTCGCCGAAGACCACCGCAACGAGCCGGGCCTGATTCTGGAAGACGGCTTGGACGGCATCTGGGTGGACGACTTTCACCACGAGGTACGCGTGACCCTCACTGGAGAGCAGGAGGGGTATTACGGCGGCTTCCAGGGCAGCGCCTCCGAGCTGGCACACGTGCTCAACCGGGGCTGGAAGTACGAGGGGCAGTTCTGGTCCGTGACCGGCGAGGAGCACGCACGCGGCAAATCGTCGGATGGGCTGGAGGCGCCGAGCTTCGTGTACTGCATCCAGAACCATGACCAGATCGGCAACCGCGCTGTCGGGGACCGCCTTCAGCAGCACGCGGACGTCAGCATTCAGCAATTCCGGGGCGCATCCACGCTGCTCCTGACGTTGCCAATGACACCACTGCTGTTTCAGGGGCAGGAATGGGCCGCCGAGACACCGTTTCCCTTCTTCAGTGACCATGCCGGGGAACTGGGCCAGCTGGTGACCGAGGGGCGCAAGAAGGAGTTCGCGTACTTCAGCGATTTCACGCATCTGGAAGTACCGGACCCGCAGGCCCGCAGCACCTTTGAAAGTGCCAAGATAGACTGGACTGAGAAGGAAGGCGGCGAGCACGCCCAGACACTGGCCCTGTATCAGACCCTGCTGAGGCTGCGCCGCGAGGACCCTGTCCTGCAACACCGTTCGCGCCAGTACCTGACGGCAGGCAGTGAGGGCGAACTGCTGTGGGTGCGCCAGTGCAACCCGGCAGGCGAGCGCGTGCTGCTGTGGAACGTTGGCCAGGACGCGGTGCAGGTGGGCGGCCTGAGACTGCCCCACCCCCTGCCCACCCGCGTGGTTCTCCACTCCGAGCAGATCGGCGCCGCGCCGCGAGAGCTGAGCGTCCTGAACCCCGGCGAGGCCGTTCTACTGGGTGACGCATGACCAGCACTGTCCCACAGGCCGGCGCGAAAGGGCGGCCCACCAGCGCCCACCTCCCTTCGTCGACCTACCGCCTGCAACTGAACCGCGACTTCGATTTCGCCGACGCCCGCAAGATTCTGCCGTATCTGGCACGGCTGGGCGTGTCCGACGTGTATCTCTCGCCCATCTGGGCCAGCACGCCGGGCAGCCCGCACGGCTATGACGTGACCGATCACTCTGTGGTCAACCCCGAGCTGGGCGGCCTGGAGGGGCTGAAAAAGTTCTCGGCGCGGGCGCGGGAACTGGGGCTGGGCATCGTGGTGGACTTCGTGCCCAACCACATGGGCATTCAGGGCGGCCACAACCCGTACTGGGAAGACGTATTGATGCACGGGCAGGCCAGCCGCTACGCCCACTTCTTTGACATCTCCTGGCAGCCGCTCAAGCGGGCGCTGGAGGGCAAGGTGCTGCTGCCGGTGCTGGGCGATCAGTACGGCCGGGTGCTGGAAAACGGCGAGTTGCGGCTGGAACACGCCGGGGGACAGTTTCGCCTGCGCTACTGGGAGCGCACGCTGCCGCTGTCGCCGCGCAGCATTGGCCTGGTGCTGGAAGCGGTGCGGGCGCACTTGCCGGCAGCCGCCTCCGAGGGCGTCCAGGCCGAACTCGCCAGCCTCTCACGCAGCATGGCCAGTCTGCCGCGCAGCACCTCGGAGGCCCTGACCGACGGGGACCGGATGGAACGCGCCCAGGAACTGCAGGTCATGACCCGGCGGCTGCGCACCCTGCTGGACACGTCCGCCGGGGTGCAGGCGGCGCTGGACGCCGCGCTGGAGGCCCTCAACGCCGACCCGGCACAGCTTGACCTCCTGATCACCGAGCAGAACTACCGCCTGGCGTTCTGGAAGGTGGCCGCCGAGGAGATCAACTACCGGCGCTTCTTCGACATCAACGATCTGGCCGCGCTGCGGATGGAAGACCCACGCGTGTTCGCTTGGGCGCACACCACCCTGTTCGAGCTGCTGCGGGATGGCATTATCCACGGCGTGCGGCTCGACCACACCGACGGCCTGTACGATCCCGCCGGGTACTTCCGGGCCTTGCAGACCGGGGCCGCCGGGGCGCTGGGCGTGGACTGGGATCCGGAGGCGGGCGGCCCGCTGCCGCTGTACGTGGTGGCCGAGAAGATTCTGGAGCCGGGGGAGTACCTGCCCAACGGCTGGGCGGTGTACGGCACCACCGGCTACGACTTCCTGGCCGAGCTGAACGGCGTGTTCGTGGATGCCAGCAACCAGGAGGAGATCAGCGCGGTGTACCGCCGCTTTACCGGCGACCGCCTGAGCTACGGTGACCACCTGTACCGGGGCAAGCAGCTGATTCAGCGCGTCAGCCTACCCGGCGAGGTCAATGTACTGACCGAATCGCTGGAGCGGCTGGGCGAGCTGGACCTGCGCTCGCGCGACTTCACCCTCTCGGCGCTGCGGCACGCCGTGCGCGAGGTGATCGCCACGTTCCCGGTGTACCGCACGTACCTGCGGGCCAACGGAGACCGCGAACCCGGCGACAACGCCAAGATTGCGCGGGCCGTGCGTGACGCCAAGATCCAGAACCGCCGCGAGGGCGGGCCGCTTGATCCCAGTGTCTTCGACTACCTGGAGTCGGTGCTGACCGTCAACGCACCCAGCGAGGCGACACGCGACGCCTACGCCGACTTTGCCCTGAGTTTTCAGCAGCTCACCGGCCCGGTGACGGCCAAGGGCGCGGAGGACACCGCGTTCTACCGCTATGCCCGCCTGCTGTCCCTCAACGAGGTGGGCGGCGATCCGGCGCACTTCGGCACCCGACTGAAAGATTTCCACCAGGCCGCCGGGGAACGGGCGCGGCGCTGGCCCCACGCCATGCTGTCGGGCAGCACCCACGACACCAAACGCGGCGAGGACACCCGCGCCCGCATCAGCGTGATCAGCGAGCTGCCGCAGGCGTGGGGGGCTTTTGTGCGCCGCTGGGCCGCGCCCATCCTGAAACTGAGCCAGGAGCAGGAGCTGGGGCTGGCCCCCAGCCCCCTGGACGCCTACGTCCTGCTGCAAACCGCGCTGGGCGCCTACCCGCTGGACGGCAACCTGAATGGTTTCGCGGATCGCCTGAGCGCCTACATGCTCAAGGCCAGCCGCGAGGCCAAGCTGCGGACGAGCTGGGCCGCCCCCGATGAGGAATACGAGGCGGCGCTGGACAGTTTCGTGCGTGGCCTGATGGCCGACAGCGGATTTGCCGCCGCCCTGCGAGACCTGCATGTGCTGGTCAGCCCCTACGGCGCGCAGAACGGGTTGAGCGCCACGCTGGCCCGCCTGACTGCCCCCGGCGTCCCCGATACCTACCAGGGCTCGGAGGGCTGGAACCAGAGCCTGGTGGACCCCGACAACCGCCGGCCGGTGGACTACCCCGCGCTGACCCGCCGCCTGACCCGGCTGGAAAAGACCGCGGGCCTGCCGCACGCCCGCAGGCTGCTGGACCGCTACGAGGATGGCGGCGTCAAGACGCTGGTGACCTGGGCTGCCCTGCAGGCCCGCGTTGCCCACCCCGAGCTGTTCGGGGCCGGCACCTACCGCCCCATCGACGCCGGACGGCACCTGCTGGCGTTCGCCCGCGAACATGGGGATGAGCTGGCGGTGACGGTGGCCCCCCGCCTGACGCTGACGCTGACCCGACAGGCCGTGCCCTGGGCCCTGGGCGGGACCTGGGGAACACGCCAGCTCACGCTGCCGGGCTCTGGCACCTTTGAGAATGTGCTGACCGGCGAGCGCTTCCAGGTGCGCGGCGGCAGGATCCCCGTGGCCAAGGTGCTGGAGGAGTTTCCGCTGGCGCTGCTGATCAGGCGCTAGGTCAGGGGTGGAGAGGGGCGAGGCGTGGAACCAGTGCCTCGCCCTTTTCCCGTACCTCTCAGTGCCCACCGCCATACACTTCGGTTTCCAGCCCTGGAAATGCCGCCCGCAGTTCGCCGACCAGTCGCCGCAGTCCCCAATTCTCGGTGCGGCGATGGCCCAGCGCGATCACGCCCATTCCCCGTGCCCGGGCCGCTGCCGAGGCTGAGGTTCGCAGCTGCCCGGTCAGATACACCCGCACCCCCTGCTCCGCAACATGTTCGATCAGGCCAGGAGTCATGGCGTTCATCAGGGCCAGTCGCAGCGGGCCGGAAGCGTCGGCGGGCGGCCAGGCGCTGTCCTCTCCGCCCAGTTCGGCGTGCAAGGCGGCAAGCAACTCGCCCCAGCCCTCCTGTGGCGGCGTGGCCGTGATGCCTTTCAGCTGTTCCTGCCAGACCACTTCCCGCACCTCCCGCCAGCCCAGCACGCGGGCCAGACGGTGGTTCGGTCCCGTCGTCAGGGCCAGATCGAAGCCGTCATGGACGCCCAGGACGCCCAGGCCGGGCCACCTCTCGCCCACCCGCAGAGAGCGGTGCAGAAACAGCGCGTCGGCGTCCAGCGCAGGCGGCAAATCGGCAGGCTCAAGGGCCAGGGCCAGCCTGCGAACCTCCTGCGGCCCGCCGCGCTTGAGCGGTGCCGGCTCGTCAAATTCGGCGCGCAGCCACCCGGCCAGCGCGTGCAGGGTGGGGGTCAGTGCATCCTCCGAGCGTTCAGGGTTCACACTTCGGTTGCTTTGCGCCACCCTTCCAGGGCATGCACACGAGATGGTTCAGGGCATCGACAGAGGCTCAGAGTTGAGACGCAGCTGTTTCGCACATCCTTGCCGGGCCTGCCCACCATAAATGGAGGCGGCCCCGCAACACTGCCAGGGCCACCTTCAGAGGCAAAGCTACTTCTCGTCGTCCGACTTCTCTTCCTTGCCGTCGTAGTCCACGCCCTTCCAGCCGCCCGGATCGACAAAGCCCGCTGAGGAATCCCGCTCAACGTTGGCGTCCACAGACTCCTGCGACATATGGGCTCCTTGCTCTACCTTCGCCCCGCGCGGGGTCTCGCCCCGGACAGCGGTGCGCTGCTTGTCGGTCATGTCAGTGCTGAAGGTGGGATTTTCAGGCTTTTTAGAATCAGTCATGCCCCAGCCTGTCCCGGACAGCCCCCCAGGGCGTGAGAAAAGAGAAAACAGCAGCAGGCACAGCGTGAATGGTTTCTTCAGACCACCGGAGGCGGCGAACGCGGACTACGGCTGCCAACGTGCTGGGGCGGCTGCCTAAAGAGCACAGACCTGCCCCAGCCGAAACCGGTCAGCTCTGGCGGCTTGTCGCCGCCGTTTCGCCTCGCGACCGCACCGCCTGCAGTCCTTTCTCGAAACGCCCCACCGCCCCGTCGACGTCCGCCAGTTTGTCCAGTCCGAACAGGCCGATGCGGAAAGTCTTGAAGTCCGGCCCTTCACCCACCTGCAGCGGCACGCCCGCCGCGATCTGCAGGCCCGCCTCGCGGAACGCCTTACCACTCTGGATGGCGTCTACATCGGTATAGCTGACCACCACACCGGGCGCTTCGAAACCTTCGGCGGCCACGCTTGAAAAGCCGGCCTCTTTCAGAACGCTGCGGACGCGGTTGCCCAGACTCCACTGCGCGTCCTGCGCCCGCCCGAAGCCGAAGGCCTTCATCTCCAGCACGGTGTCGCGGAACTGGCGCAGGCCATCGGTGGGCAGGGTGGCGTGGTACGCGAAGCCGCCGCCCTCGTAGGCGCGCATGATGTTCAGCCACTTCTTGAGGTCCAGCGTGAAGCTCACCGAGTCGGTGGCGTCCACCCGCACAGTTGCCGCGGCGCTCAGCAGCGCGATTCCGGCGCAGGGCGTGCTGCTCCAGCCCTTCTGCGGCGCGGTGATCAGGACGTCGATGCCGAGATCTGTCATGTCCAGCCACACGCAGCCGGAAGCGATGCAGTCGATGACCAGCAGGCCGCCAATCTCGTGCGTGGCCTGCGCCATCTGACGAATGTACTCCTCCGGCAGGATGATGCCCGACGAGGTTTCCACATGCGGCGCGAAGACCAGCGCGGGTTTCTCGCGGCGGATGGCCTCCACCACCTCCCCGATGGGCGGCGGCGCAAACGGCTCCTGAGGCCCCTGCACCTGCGTTTGCGCGCTCAGGACGGTCACCGCTTCCGGCACGCGGCTCATCTCGAAGATCTGGGACCAGCGGTAACTGAACCAGCCGTTGCGAACCACCAGGCAGCGCTGCCCCGGCGCAAGCTGGTCCACCACCGCCTCCATGGCGGACGTGCCGGACCCCGGAATGATCGCCACGGCGTCGGCGTGGTACACGGCCTTCAACTCACGGGACAGGTCATTCATCACCTCCTGAAAGGCGGCGGACATGTGGTTGAGCGAACGGTCCGTGTACACCACCGAGTATTCCAGCAGGCCGTTGGGGTCGATGTCGGGGCGAAGTGGGGGCATGGCGTCTCCTTGGAATGGGGGAAAAATAGAGTGAAAGAAAATGCTTCCACTTCGAAGTATGACCCAAAAGTGGAAGCGGACGTCCCGTTCCCAGCCTCAGACTTGCGCCCTGGGCCAGGCAAAGCACCTCAGAACTGCGCCAACACGCCTTCCAACCGTTCCTTCTGTGCGCCGAAGTCCTGCACGCGGCGTTTCTCCTCCTCGATCACCTCGGCGGGGGCGCGGGCCACGAACCCCTCGTTGTTCAGCTTGCCCTGCGCCTGCTTGATCTGCTTGTCCAGCTCCGCGAGCCTTTTCTTCTGCTTGCCCAGCCACTCGGCAATGTCCACCGTGCCTTCCAGTGGGGCGCGGACAGTCACGCCGCCCTCCACGGCAGACAGGGTGCGGCCCTCCAGCGCGGTCACCAGTTTCACGCGGGCGATGCTCTCCACCACCCTTGTATTGGCGGCCACCGTTGCGGCCTGCTCGCCCTCCACCACCACGCCCAGACGGTCCTGTGGCGACAGGCCCAGTTCATTCTTGAGGCTGCGGGCGGCGGCCACTGCGTCGCGCAGGCCACCAAAGGTGCGGTTGGCCTCCGCGTCGTGCAGGGCGTCCACCGGCTGCGGCCAGCTGTGCAGTGCCAGCTGGCGGCGGTGGCCCAGCGCAGCGTAGACCTCGGAGGTAATGAACGGCATAAAGGGGTGCAGCAGCTTCAGGATATGCTCCAGCACGGCCTTGAGCGTGGCCATGCTGCCCAGCCGGCCCTCGGCCAGCGCGGGCTTGGCGGCCTCGATGTACCAGTCGCAGAACTCGTCCCAGGTAAACGAATACAGCGTGCGAATCGCTGCGCCCAGATCGAAGGCGTCCAGTTGCCCGCTCACCTCAGCAGTCACGGCATTCAGGCGGCTGATGATCCAGCGGTCCGCCGGGGTCAGGTCGCCACGGGCCACCAATTGCAGCAGCACCTCCTTGCTCCTCAGTGCCGCACTGACCGTGTCGGGCATCAGGCTGCGGACGTAGGTGGTCAGGTCATCGTCGCCTTCCAGTCCTGGCATGGCCTCGCCCAGACGCATCAGCGCAAAGCGGGACGCGTTCCACAGCTTGTTGGCAAAGTTGCGTCCCTGCTCGAACCGCCGGGCGTCGTGGCGGATGTCCTGTCCGCCGGTACTCAGGAAGGCAAAGGCAAAGCGGCAGGCGTCCACGCCGTACTGCTCGAACAGTTCCAGGGGATCGATGCCGTTGCCCTTGCTCTTGGACATCTTCTGGCCCTTGGCGTCCAGGTACAGGCCATGCAGCATCACCGTGTCAAACGGGGCCTGCCCGGTCAGCCCGTACCCGGCCATCTGCATCCGCGCCACCCAGAAAAACAGGATGTCGTAGCCGGTGACCAGCACCTGCGTCGGGTAGAACTTGCGGAAGTCCTCGCTGTCGGTATCGGGCCAGCCCAGGGTGGAAAAGGGCCACAGGTTCGAGGAAAACCAGGTGTCAAACACGTCCGGGTCACGGCGCAGTTCCAGGTGCGCGTAGCGGGGGTCCTGATCGCAATCCAGCTCCGGGTTCTCGGGATCGGGCACGTAGATGTTGCCGTCCGCGTCGTACCACGCCGGAATCTGGTGGCCCCACCACAGCTGCCGGGAGATGTTCCAGTCGCGGATGTTCTCCAGCCAGTCACGGTTGACCTTGCCGTAGCGCTCCGGCACCAGCCGCATGTCCCCGGCGTCCAGCCCGGCGAGGACCTGATCTGCGAAGGGTTTCATGTGCACGAACCACTGCGTGCTGATGATCGGCTCCACCGGCACCTTCGTCCGCTCGGACAGGCCGATGGCGGTGTCGTGGTCCTTTTCCTCCAGCAGGTCGCCAGAGTCGATCAGCGCCTTGACCACTGCTTTCCGCGCCGCAAAACGCTCCAGGCCCCGGAAGGATTCCGGCACCAGATCCGAGGTGAGATTGCCTTCCAGATCAATCACGCTGGGGCGGCTCAATCCGTGGCGCTCGCCGATCTCGAAGTCGGTGGGATCATGCGCCGGGGTGATCTTGAGCGCGCCCACGCCAAAGTCCATTTCCACGGCAGCGTCAGCGATGATCGGAATGAAGCGGTCTGTGAGGGGAATCCGGGCTTTCTGCCCCACCAGATGCGTGAAGCGCCCGTCTTCGGGATGCACCGCAATCGCCTGATCGGCGAAGATCGTTTCGGGGCGCACGGTGGCGATCAGAATCTCACCCGCCTCGCCGTTGCTGGGAGCGGCCTGCGAGTTCTCCAGCTTGTAGGACAGCGTGGTCATCTTACCCTTGCGGACCTCGCGGTCAATTTCCAGTTCGGACAGGGTGGTCTGCGCGGCCACGTCCCAGTTGACGATGCGCTCGCCCCGGTACGCGGCTCCGTCGTGGTACAGCCGCACGAACTGGGCACGGACGGCCCGCGAGAGGCCCTCGTCCATTGTGAAGCGCTCGCGGGTCCAGTCGGCGCTGACGCCCAGCCGCGTGAGCTGGTCCAGAATAATCCCCCCAAAATTGGCTTTCCATTCCCACACGTTGTCCAGAAAGCGCTCGCGGCCCAGATCGTGGCGGGACACGCCCTGCTCGCGCAGTTGACGCTCCACCAGCACCTGCGTGGAAATCCCGGCGTGGTCCATGCCCGGCAGGTACAGCGCCTCAAAGCCCGCCATGCGCTTGTAACGGATCAGGGTATCGATCAGCGTGTTGTCCAGCGCGTGGCCCAGGTGCAGGTTGCCTGTCACGTTGGGCGGCGGAATCACGATGGTGAACGGCTCCCGGCCACTCGTGGCGTCGGCGCGGAACGGTTCGCTGCGCCAGCGGGCCGCCCAGCCCGGCTCGATGGCCGAGGGGTCAAACTGCTTGGCCAGGATGGAGTCGTTCTCGGGCATCAGCGTTTCGGGGGTGGATTCTGGCAGTTCAGTCATGGGCGGGTCTCCTGAAGAGGGGGAGTAGCATCGGAATGCAGAAACGGCAGGGCGGCGTCCATCTCCCAGTCCAGACCGGGGGCGCTCAGCGCGGCCCAGCGGTAGGCGAAAACGTGTCCGTCGGCGGGATGGGTCCAGGCGTCGGGCAGGCCGGGCGGGGCGACAAAGGCGTAGGCGTGACAAACCTGACGGGTGAAGCGCTCTGGAAGCTGCGCCTCCCAGCGGTAAGAGACGAGGTGGCGTGGGCAACGGAGCGAAAGGCCCGATTCCTCGAACAGTTCGCGCACGGCAGTATCGGCTGGCGTTTCGCCTGGTTCGGTGCCCCCTGCTGGAAGTTGCACCCCCGCATCCGGCACATCCGCATGGTCAAAGACAAGAAGGGACGAGCCACGCACGACGAGACACAGCACCTTCTCGCGTAAGCCCAGCCGCTCCGCATCCTGCCGCGCGACCGCCTGATTGTCGTAAAACGTGACCACTACCCCCTCCCCACCTAAGAAACGAAAAAACGCCCCGTCCGCCAGGCTCTCACCTGTGCGCGGACGAGACGTCAGAAAAGACAGGTCCCGTGGTACCACCGCAATTCCCACCTGCATGGCGGGCGCTCTGAACGCGCTGTGGCGGGCGCACCCGGACGGGTCTACTCACCGCTCACGCGGCTTCTTCCGTCTTGCTCGCGGGCGACTTTCTCCGGCTGCGTTCCCGTCCAGCTTCTCAGTCAAGCGCTGGACTTCCTGTGGGCGCATTTGCACGGGTACTCCTCCCGGTCACTGCCCCGCCAGTATACGCGGCGGCGGGGCCAGGGAGAGCGGCAGACCGGCTTAATGCGGGTCCGCATCCGCCGCATCCGGCCTGCCCCCGGCCCGCCCCAGCAGCGGCAGCGCGGGCAACCGCACCAGCGCGGCCAGGGCCAGGGCCGAGCGCACCCCCAGCACGTTGCCCAGCACCCCGAACACCGGACCGAAGGTAACCTGTCCCAGCGCGTCGGCCTGCGAGGCGATGGAGTTGACGGTGGCGCGGGAGGCTGGATTCAACCCCCGGTTGATCCACGCGTCGTACAGTGGCGAGTACAGCCCGCGCAGCACGCCGTGAACCACCAGTGCCAGCGCCGCCCAGCCGAAGCCGGGAGCATAGGCGAAGGCCAGCAGCGCCGCCGCGCTGAGACCCAGCACCCAGCGCAGCGCCAGCGAGGCCGCCTGCGCGTCCGCCGGATTGATGCGGCGGCGCAGCGGTTCGGTCACGCCCAGGCCGACAACCTGAACGGTCAGCGCCAGCACAATGAACCAGTTCGCGGCGCTCAGGCCACCGGGCAGCCCCACCTCCACGACCAGCAGGAAGTCGTTCAGGCGGTCCAGCGCCTCGCTGCTCGCGCCGTACAGCAGGGCCGTCAGCATCAGCAGGGTCAGCACGCAGCTGGCACGGACCTCACGTACCCCCCGGCGCAGCGTCTCCGACAGCGCAGCCCAGGTCTGCTGTTCCCCACGTGGGGCTGGAGAAAAGCCGTTCTCGGGCATCCGCAGCCACAGGTAAAGGCCAAGAACGAGGGCCACCACGCCGCCCACCAGAATCGGAATGTGCAGGTCCAATATGGCGAGCGCCGCCGTCGCCACAATCCCGGCAATCCCCGCCGCCCGCCCGTACTGGCTGCCCAGCAGGTACAGGTGTGCAGCCTGGTCCTCGCCCACTTCATCCGCCAGCCACGCCTGTTGCGCGCCGCTGAGAAAGGTGTAGCCCGCCGCCGAGACGATCTGGGTCAGCAGCAGCGCCGGGAACACCGGAAAGGCCGCCACCAGCAGCATGGCCGCGCCCAGGCACACGCACCCCAGAATTACCGAGCGGCGGCGAGAGTACACATCAGCCATCACGCCCGTCGGCACTTCCAACATGAAGGCGGCTCCCTCCAGCGCCGCGCCGATCAGCAGCAGTTGCAGCGGGTCCAGCCCCGCCACGGTCACGAAATACAACCCTTGCAGCGTGTAGGCCAGGGCAAAGGCGAACGACAGGCCCGCCGACAGCGTCAGATAGACCCGCGTGGGGTCACTTGTTTTCAACATGTTTTTTCCTGGGTGTCAACAGCCCGGTCTGGTCATGGGGACAGCCGCGCCTCCTGTGGATCATGGGCGCAGATTCTTGACGTGGTGGGTCAGAGGGCTGTTGACATGGATGGATTACCCCAGGGTTGAGGCTGAAATCAGTGTAGGCCCAGGGCCTGCGCCGCGCCTCCGCCAGGTGGCCCATGCAAAGGCGGCGGCCCCATAGGAACCGCCGCTCAGTTTTTTAGAAACCTGGGCCGCTCAGTTGCGGCAGCGGATGTCCTGGCCAAAGTACTGGCCGCTGATCTTGGCGTAGGTGCCGTTGTTCAGCGACTTGTCCAGCGCCGAGTTCAACTCCTTGAGCAGGCTGCTGTTCCCCTTCTTGACGGCCATGGCAATGCTTTCCTTGAACAGCAGCGCGCCCTGCTTGACCTTGCCCTTCTGGGCCTTGACCAGATCGATGCCGGTGAACTTGTCACCCACCCAGGCGTCCACGCGGCCCGACATCAGCGCGGCCTGGGCGTCGGTGTCCTTGGGGAAGGTCTTGATGTCGCCCACGCCAGCCACCTTGCGGACATTTTCCAGGTAGGTGGTGCCCACCTGCACGGCCACCGATTTGCCGGCCAGATCGGCGGCGGTCATGGGGCCACCGGGCTTGGCGACGATGGCGCCCCCGGTGCAGTAGTGGGGGTTGGAGAAATCCACGGCCTTGGCCCGCTGCGGCGTGATGCCGTGGCTGGCGATCACGAAGTCGTAGCGGTCCTGGTTCAGGCCGATCAGCAGGTTGTCGAAAGGCTGGGTGGCCCACTCCACCTTCAGGCCCAATTCCTTGGCCAGCGCCTCGGCCAGCGTGACTTCAAAGCCGGTCAGCTTCTTGCCTTCCAGCACGTTAAAGGGCGGAAATGCGCCCTCGGTGGCGATCTTGATGGTGCCGCTCTGCTTGATCTCATCCCAGCTGCGGGCCTGGGCGGTGGTGGCGAGAAGGGCAAGGGCGGTCAGGGTCAGGATGGCTCGTTTCATGTGAACTCCTTTGTCGTGCTGAATCCAGCGCCCTGAGCAGACGCCAGACATGTGATTGATGAACGGCATTGTAACGTCCAGGGCAGGGTCCGGCACGACGGCGGCCCACACCCTAGACTGCCCCATGCGAATTGTTATTGTCGGCGGCGTGGCCGCTGGAATGAGTGCGGCCAGCCGCGCCGTGCGGCACAATCCAGCGGCGGACGTGGTGGTGTTCGAGCGCGGCGGGTACATCAGCTACGGCGCGTGTGGCCTGCCTTACGTGCTGGGCGGCGATGTGGACAGCTTCGATGACCTGATCGCCCGCACACCGGACCAGATGCGCGCCCGTGGCATCGGCGTCCGGCTGCGCCACGAGGTGACCGGCGTGGACGCCAGCGGCGGAACGGTGACGGTGGTGGACCGGGACTCCGGACGCAGCGCCGTGGAGCCCTTCGACAAACTGCTACTCGCCACCGGAGTCTCGGCCGTCCGCCCCGACTGGGCTAGGACGGACCTGGGCGGCGTCCATGTCCTGCGCGACATTCCCGACGGACAGGCGATTGAGGCCAGCCTCCAGACGGCCAGACGTGCCGTGATCATCGGCGGCGGCTACATCGGGCTGGAGATGGCCGAGACGCTGATCTGCCGGGGCCTGAGCGTGGTGATCGTAGAACAGGCCCCCGACGTGGCGGGCCGCATGCTGGACCGCGAGTACCAGCGGCGGGTCCGCGCCGAGCTGGAAAGCAACGGCGTAGACGTGCGTTGCGGCACCACCGTCGAGAGCCTGACCGGCAAGGACGGGCACGTCACAGGGGTGCAGACCACCGAAGGCCTGATTCGCGGCGACCTGGTGATCGTGGCCGTGGGCGTGCGTCCCAACACGGGGCTGGCCTGCGCTGCCGGGGCACGCATCGGCAAGACCGGGGCAGTGGCCGTCAACGTCCGCCAGGAAACCAGCGTGCCGGGCGTGTACTCGGCGGGCGACAACACCGAGTCCACCCACCGGGTCACCCGCCGAAAGGTGCATATCCCGCTGGGGCTGACCGCCAACCGCATGGGCCGGATCGCCGGGGTCAACATGGCCGGCGGCGACGCCACCTTTCCCGGCGTGGTGGGCAGCGGCATCTTCAAGACCTTTGCCCTGGGCGTGGCCCGCACCGGCCTGACCCAGACCGAGGCCGACGCGCTGGGCCTGGACGCCGTGAGCGTGGACGTCAGCAGCACCGATCACGCCGGGTACTACGCCACCGCCAAGCCCATCCACGTGCGCCTGACCGCCGAGCGCAGCACGGGCCGCCTGCTGGGCACACAGCTGGTCTGCCAGAACCACGAGAGCGTCAAGCGGGTGGACGTCGTGGCTGCCCTGCTGCATGGGCGCGGCCGGGTGCAGGACCTGTTCGAGACGGACCTGTCGTATGCCCCGCCCTTCTCGGGGGTGTGGGACGTGCTGCTGGTGGCCGCCGACCGCCTGAGCCGCGAACTGCACATCAAACGCGAGGGCCAGGAGGGCTGAACGCGGGCCGGGCCTTCCGCCCGGCCCCGCCCGGATGACCTGCCCGCCGTCCGCGTCCTCCCATCCCGAACCACGGGCGGGTCCGGCGCGGATAATGCGCCCAATGAGGGCATGGCGCAGATGGGACCGCAACGAGCAGCTGGGCATTTTGAACGGCTGGGGCGTTTTCGTGGGCGACGGTTTTCTCAACGTGACAGTGGTGGTGGCCGGGTTCGCCTCCAAGCTGGGCGCGCCCAATTGGGTGATCGGCCTGCTGCCTGCCATCGCCGGGGGCGGGTGGATGTTGCCGCAACTGCTGGTGGCCGCGCGCGTCCGCAGCCTGCCCCATAAGCTGCCGGTGTACCGCTCGGCAGCCACGATCCGTACCCTGACCTACCTGTCGATGGCCCTGATCGCCGCGTTCCTGGCCGATCAGCCCGCGCTGTGCCTGACGCTGTTCGTGCTGGCGATGCTGATCAATTCCCTGGCCTCCGGTGTGGCCGGGCTGCCGTTCCTGGAAGTGGTCAGCAAGACGGTCAGCACCGAGCGCCGCCCGCGCTTTTTCGGCACGCGCAACCTGTACGGCGGGCTGCTGGCCTTCGGGGCGGGGCTGCTGGTGCGCTGGATTCTGGGCTCAGGGCTGGAGTTTCCCCTCAATTACGCCCTGATCTTCGCCCTGGGGACGGCGGCCTACACCTTCGGCTACTGGATCTTTGGGCGGGTGCAGGAGCCGCCGGACCCCCCGCAAGAGGCGCACGGCTACCGCGCCGAGTTCCGCGCCATTCCCGAAACGCTGCGCGACCCGCACTTCCGGGCCTTTTTGACCGTGCGCCTGCTGCTGGCCGGGGCGAGCATGAGCGATCCATTTCTTGCGGTGTACGCCCTACGCGTGCTGGACTTCCCGCCCGCCATCCTGGGGGCCTTCGTGATGGCGCTGACCGGGGCGGCCCCGCTGTCGAACATCGTGTGGCAGCGCGTGGCCGAGCGCAAGGGTTCGCGGCGGATCATCCGCTACGCCTCGGTGTTTTACGGGCTGGCCCCGCTGTACGCCGCCCTGGTGGGGCTGCTGGGGCTGGGCAAATGGGCGTACCTGGGCGTGTTCCTGCTGACCAGCGTGGCCGCGCAGGGCTTTAACCTGGGCCACACCAACCACCTACTGAACATCGCGCCGGCTGGTGCCCGCAGCCGCTACATCGGCACGCTGAACACGCTGGTGGGCGCGGCCCTGTTCACGCCCGTGCTGGGCGGATTGATCGCGGACCGCTTCGGCTACCTTCCGGTCTTTGCCATCAGCCTGCTGCTGTGCGCCGCCGCGTTCTGGCAGTGCGGCAAGCTGCGGCGGGACGCCTGATACGGGCTCCGATTGAATCGTTTGCAAAACGATGAAAATCCGAGCGAAGCGAGAACAAGTAGAACGGGTTCCGGGAGTGGAGTTAACAAACCGGGAGGGCGCCGGTTTGCCAACTCCACTCCCGGAACCCGTATGAGCCAGGGGTTTGCAGCTGCCGTGAGATTGAACATCTCCTGGGTCTGTCGGGTGTCCCGGATTGCAAGCCTGCCCCTCACGCCCAGGCCGCGCCGCGCATTACGCTGAGGTGTGCCTGAACTCCGCTCCCTCCGCATGCTGCTTCCGGCGCTGCTGCTGACCCTGTCGGTGGCGGAAGCCAGCCCGGCCAGCGACCTGTTCCGCGCGGCGACCGACCAGGTCACGCGCGGGTACTACGGCTGGTCTACAGCGGACCTCAAGGCGTTGAACGAGAAATACGACGCCCTGCTGCGCGTCCGGTGTTCGGAGCAGGGCGAGGCCTGCCCCTACGACACGGGCCGCGAGGTGCTCAAAGACCTGTTCAAGGAGTTTGGCGACGCCCACACCAATGTCCGCGACCCGGAAGCGGCGGTGCGGCTGCGCGAGGTCACGCAGGACCTGGCTGTTCAGCGCACGGGGGCGCGG
Source organism: Deinococcus aerolatus (assembly GCF_014647055.1). NCBI lineage: Bacteria > Thermotogati > Deinococcota > Deinococci > Deinococcales > Deinococcaceae > Deinococcus > Deinococcus aerolatus. The sequence goes on from NZ_BMOL01000001.1 coordinate 44,722, forward strand.
GTGGTGCGGGTGGAGGGCGGCCTGCTGGTGGTGTCGATCATGCCCGGCAGCCCCGCCGAGGCCGAGGGCCTGCGCGTGTTTGATCTGCTGACCACTGTAAATGGCCAGGCGGCGGGCAAGCGCGGCGACGAGAATGCCCCGGCCGGTCCCAACGAGTTTGTCCGGCTGGAGCGGGAAGGCCGGCCTATTCGCGTGACCGTCCGGCGGCCCGCGCTGCCGGACCAGGCCCTCAGCCTCAGCACCCGCCCCCTGCTGGCCCGCGACGTGCCTACCCTGTCCTGGGCGGGGGCGGATGGCCGGGTGGCGGTGATCTCCTACCCCACCTTCCTGCCCAGCGACGCCTCCACCCTGTTTCTGGAGCGGCTGAACGAGGCGCAGGCGGCGGGCGCACGCGGGCTGATCGTGGACCTGCGCTACAACGGCGGCGGCAGCCTGACCGAGTGCGTGGCCGCCGCCAGCATCTTTGCTCCGGTGGAGTACCAGTCGCAGACCCGCTACAACGGCAAACTGTCGACCTACAGCTACACCGGCGTGAACGGCACGCGGGGCCACTTTCTCAACCTGAAAACCGTGCCGCCGGGCAGCGCGGCCTGGAAGGGACCGGCCGCCGTCCTGGTGGGACCGAACACCGCGTCCTGCGCCGAGGTGTTCGCGTATTACGCCCAGCGGGCCGGGGCCACCGTCGTGGGCGAGAAGACCCGTGGCGTGGGCAACAGCGGCGTGGTCTTCGGTGCCCTGCCCGACGGCGGCGTGGTGTCGGTGACGGTTCTACGCGCCTTTAATGAGCGCGGCGAGGCCCTGCCGGAGGCCATCACGCCGGATGTGCTGGTTCCCGGCGACATTCCGGCGCTGACCGGCGAGGGCCGCGACGTGACGCTGGAGGCGGCCCTGCAGGCACTGGAACTGAAGGCGGCGAAGTAAAAAACCATCGTCCAGGGCTGCGCGAAATTAGGCGAGGCGGGGCTCCGTATCTGATGCCCTGGTAGCACCAGATTCCCCTCCCTGTTCAGTCAGAAGCGCCGCAGCCTGCCGGCAGGGCCGACACGACCTTCAGACCTCGCCTCCGTACTCGCCGCGTGCCGGGTAATCCTTGTCCAGGGCGTATTGAACCGCGCCCAGCAGATCGGCGAACGGGGGGCGGGCAAACGGCATGGTCTGGACCGAGCCGTAGTACAGCGTGCCGTCGGGACGAACCAGAAAAACGCCAGGTTCGCTGAACAGCCCAGGCTCTTCGAGGCCGGTCGAGGTGACGCCGCGTGAAGCGCTGATGTACAGGCCCCAGCGCCGCGCCGTGTCCAGACCCAGGTCATATCCGAACTCGATGCCTTTCGCCCCCACCTTCTCGGCCATCTTGCGGGCGCGCTCCTCGCCGTCACTGCTGATGGCGACGACCCGCACGCCATGCTCGGCGTATTTGTCGGCCAGACGTTCCAGTTCCAGCAGATACTTGACGCAGATTGGACAGTGCAGGCCGCGGTAAAACACGATGAGATCAAAGTTCTTCCCAGCATTGCTGCCAGGGGTGTAACGCCCGCCCGACACCAGCGGCACGTCCAGCGCTGGGACGCTCTGACGGGGCATCAGGACGGCGGGGGTGATTGGCTCAGCAAAAGATGTCATGTAGTGATTACATCAGTGTTGAAAGCAAAGCAACAGCCCTCTGGCCCACCTTTCATTCGGGCTTTAACGCGAACACCGCCACTTCTGGCTCGCACAGGCTGCGTAGCGGCACCCCACTCAGGCCCAGGCCCCGGCTGATATAGGCGGGCGTGCCGTGTGCCCCCGTGACCCAACCCATCGCGTAGCGCTGGCCGTAACGGCTGGGTACCACCGGCGCCCCAATCAACGGCAGGCGGATCTGGCCGCCGTGGGTGTGGCCGCACAGCGTCAGGCCGATGCCCGGCGTCAGGTCCGGCAGCAGATCGGGATTGTGACTGACCAGCAGTGTGGCGCCCCCGCCCGGCTTCCCGGCGAGGGCGGCCCGCAGATCGACCTCGCCTTCCCACAGATCATCCACCCCGGCCAGGTACAGGTCCTCCCGCACCGCACGGCCCTGGTTACGCAGGATGGTCACGCCCGCCTCCCCGTAGGCCACGCGCAGGCGCTCACGCCGCTGCGGCCAGTCGTCTCGGGCCGGGCCATAGTGCGGGCTGTGGTACTTGCCGACGCTGCCGTAGTCATGGTTGCCCCACACGCCGTACACGCCCAGCGGGGCCTTCAGCCGGCGCAGTTCGGCCAGCAGACCGGCGGGCGGCTCGTCGGCGCGGTAGTCCATCTGGTCACCACCCAGCACGATCAGGTCCGGGCGGGCGGCGTTGGCAGCGTCTACCCAGGCGCGGACGCTGCCCCCGTAGATAAACAGGCCGTAATGCAGATCGGTCAGGAAGGCCACCCGCAGCGGCCGGGTCAAGCCGGGCAGCGCGTGGGTGTGGCGCGTCATGCCGAAGCGGTAGGCCTGCGCCGCGCCCACACCTCCCAGCAGCCCCACCCCCAGACCGCCGCCCGCCAGCCCGCGCAGCACGCGGCGGCGGGTCAGGATGGGGCCTCGCAGACGGGACGCAGACATGGCCCGCAGCCTACCCCCCCGGCGGGGGCAGTGCCTCCCCAAAAGGATGCAGAACAGGTCCGGCCCGGGCGCTAGACTGCCACAGATGAGCTCCGACACCGACTACCTGCTTGTGATTGATGTACTGGACGAGGACGCGGGTCTGGCCGATGTGGAGGACACGCGGGGCCGCACCTTCCAGCTGCCCGCCGAGTGGCTGCCCGGCGCGGCGGA